>NZ_AUAR01000001.1:300000-419795 GCF_000428825.1 Desulfomicrobium escambiense DSM 10707
GGAACGGCCGGCCTCGATGGCCACGCGGCGCGAGACGGAGCGGGGCATGACGGATTCCTTGTACTCGGCGCTCTGCTCGTCGAAGAGCTCCATGCTCGGCACCGAGACCACGCGGATCTTCATCTCCGGCAGGGCCTTGGCGGCCTCCACGGCCAGGTGCACCTCGGAGCCCGAGGCCAGCAGGAGGGTTTCGGGGGCTGCGCCCTCGGGGTCGCGCACCACGTAGGCGCCCTTGGCCACGTGTGCCTCCAGGGGCTGGGGCAGGTCGAGGACCGGCAGGCCCTGACGGGTGTAGACGAGCACCGACGGGCGGGACTTCTGCTTCAGGGCCACGGCCATGCAGGCCGTGCTCTCGCGGGCGTCGGCCGGGCGCAGGACCAGGAGGTTCGGGATCAGGCGCAGGGAGCTGACGTGCTCGATAGGCTGGTGGGTCGGGCCGTCCTCGCCGACGAAGAAGGAGTCGTGGGTGAAGACGTGCAGGACGGGCAGGTGCTGCAGGGCCGACATGCGGATGGCGTTACGTTCATAATCCGAGAAGACCAGGAAGGTCGCGCCGAAGGGAACGATGCCGCCGTGCAGGGCCAGGCCGTTCAGAATGGCGCCCATGGGGAACTCGCGCACGCCGAAGCAGAGGTTGCGGCCCGTGGGGTTGGTTGTCGCGTTGAAGATGCCGGCGGCGACGCGGAATTTCTCGGTCTGGTTGGACGGGTCGAGGTCGGCCGAGCCGCCTATGAGGGTCGGCAGCTGCTCCATCATGGCGTTCAGGCTGGCGCCGAAGGCCTTACGCGTGGCCACGCCGGCGCCTGTCTCGAACTCGGGCCAGGTCAGGCTGCGCTCGCACACGGGCTGCGTGGCGTTCTTCCACTTGTCGGCGAAGGCCGGGTTGGACAGCTTGGCGGCCAGGGCCTTGTCCCAGGCGGCGCGGCCGGCGGACAGGGCGTCGAAGCGGGAGCGGAAGTGGGCGAGCACGTCGGCGGGCAGGTGGAATTCTTCGTCCGGAAGGCCGAGCTTGGCCTTGGTGGCCTTGATCTCGGCCTCGGGCAGGGGCGAGCCGTGGGTGGACTCGCTGCCTTCGAGGGTGGCGCAGCCCTTGGCCATGGTCGTGTGGCCGATGATGATGGTCGGCTTGGTCGTCTGGGCCTGTCCGGCCAGGATGGCCTGGCGGATGGCCTCGTGGTCGTGGCCGTCGATCTCGATGACCTGCCAGTGCATGCTCTCGAAGAGGGCTTTGTAATCGACGTTGTCCACGCGGCAGGTCGGGCCGGCCAACTGGATCTTGTTGCTGTCGTAGTAGGCAATGAGCTTGCCCAGGCCCCACTGGCCGAAAAGGGCGGCGCTGCCGAGGAAGATCGGTTCCTGCACGTCGCCGTCGGAGACCAGGACGTAGGTGTGGTGTCCGGCGGTCTCGGCGTCGAGGTAGGAACGCAGGAAGGTCTCGGCCACGGCCATGCCGCCGGCCATGGCGAAGCCCTGGCCCAGGGGGCCGGTGGTGGCCTCGACGCCGTCGGTCATGTCGTGCTCGGGGTGGCCCGGCGTCTTGCTGCCGAACTGGCGGAAGGCCTTCAGGTCATCGACGCTCAGGATGCCGCGCAGGGTCAGCAGGGCGTAGAGCAGGGCTGACTCGTGGCCGGCCGAGAGGACGAAACGGTCGCGGTTGAACCATTTGGCGTCCTTGGGGTCGAAATTGAGGAATTCCTTGAAGAGGACGTATGCGTAATCCGCCGAAGACATGGCCCCGCCGGGGTGGCCGGAGTTGGACGCGTGGACCGTGTCCATGATCAGGCCCTTGATGACGTTGACGGACTTGAGATCGATCTGTGAAGCGTTGGTGGTCATGGTGTTTCCCGTGATATTCTCAAAAAATGCGCGGTTAGGGTTGATGTGGGGAGTCGATGAGGTCCACGCGGCGCTGGTGGCGGCCGCCCTCGAAATCCGTGGCCAGGAAGGCGTCGGTAATGGCCTTGGCCAGGTCCACGCCGATGATGCGCTCGCCCATGCACAGGACGTTGGCGTCGTTGTGCATGCGGCTCATGCGCGCCATGTACTCGTTGGCGCACAGGGCGGCGCGGATGCCGGAGAAGCGGTTGGCGGCCATGGACACGCCGATGCCCGAGCCGCAGATGAGGATGCCCAGGGCCTGGCGGTTCAGGACCTCGCGGGCCAGACTGCCCGCGATGAGCGGGTAGTCGCAGCTGTCGAGGGAATGGGTGCCGACGTCCACGGCCTGGCAGCGGTCCTTCAAGTGTTCCATGAGGATGTTCTTGAGGCCGAAGCCGGCGTGGTCGGAACCGAAGACGATGGTGCGCATGCTACTTGCCCTCTCCGCTGCGGCCCCTGATGTATTCCGTCCGGGTCGCTTCCAGGTCCTTTTCCAGGTGCGCCAGTTCCTCGCGCAGGAAGGCGACCTGCTTCAGGGTCAGGTCGTTGTCGCTGGTCTTGGGGTCGAAGGCTTCGCCCTTGGCCTGGCTTTCGGCGAAGCTCTTGCCCAGGTTCTGATATTCCTCGGCCAGGCGCTTCTCCATCTGCCGGATTTCCCAACGCCTGAAGCCCCTGATGAAGACCCATTTGGTCTCGCTGAAGAGGAGCCTGAATCCGGTGGTGACGGGTTTGACGATATCTGCGAGCATGCACTCCCTCCGATGTTTGATCAGTTGTACTGGGGTTTGGTCGTGATGCGCATCCACTGCACATCCTGGGGCAGGGTCAGGTCCAGGTCCGTGGAGCGCCAGTCACCGCCGGGCTCCAGGGATTTGACCCGGAGCACGGCCTTGCCGTCCCTGGGGGAAGAAAAGGTGTACCTGTCGTAGAGCTGGCGGTCGGGGAAGGCCGGCGAGGAGTAGGGCTTTTCGCAGGTCAGGGTCCAGCCTCCGCGGCCCGTGAGTTCGAGGGTCTGCAGGTCCTCGGAGGCGATCATGCGGACCACCGCCCCTTGGGCGAAGGTGAAGCTGATGCGGCCGTCCCGGGTGCCCTGCACGCCGGAGTATTCGCCGCCGAGAACCGGAGCCAGATCGCCGGTCAGGAGGCTGCCGATCTGCTTGGCGTTGAAGGGCACGGGGATCTCGAAGAGCCTGAGGCCGGCCTGGGCGCTTGGGTGGTGGTAGGCCTTGTTCTCCGAGGGGATGTAGGCCAGCCAGAGTTCCGGGGTCTCGCGGATCATGGCCACGGAGGCGCCGGTGCCCGAGGCGAGGTCGAGCCGCACGAGGCTGGCGGCGTAGCCCCAGAGCTGGCCGACCAGCCTGCCGTTGCGCTGCGGGGTCTCGATCTGCAGGGAGAAGCGGGCCGTGACGCGGTCGGTCTCCGAGGTGAGGGGGCGCAGGACGGACCAGACGCGGGATACGGCCTCGGGGTCGCGGACCGGGATCTGCGGAGCGCAGCCGATCATGAAGGAAAGGAACAGGGCGGCCAGAAGGGGTGTCAGCGTTTTCGGCATTTTTGTATGTGTCATCGTGTCCGGCCGGTTTCATTGAGTTTTGCGCGCACGGCCTCGGCGTTGTCACCGTTCAGCTCCAGGGAGCGGGAATAGCCCTTGCGGGCCTCGGCCGTGTAGTTCAGCGCGCGGGCGATGTCTCCGTAGTGTTCCCAGATGACCGGGTCCGAGTCCACCAGCTCCACGGCGCGCTTGATTTCCGCCCAAGCCAGACGCAATTTCTTCTGCTTGAAATAGACCCAGGCCAGGGAGTCGACGAAATAGCCGTTGTCCGGCTTGACCTGCAGGGCGCCCTGGACGAGCAGCAGGGCCCGGTCCAGGTCCCGTTCCTGCTCGGCCAGGCTGTAGCCCAGAAAGTTCAGGGCGTCGGCGTGTTCCGGGTCCTTGGCGATGACCCGCTCCATGATGGCCATGGCCTGCGCCCGGTCGCCCATGCGGTCGTGGACGAGGCCCGTGCGGTAGAGGATGGTCAGGTTGTCGGGCCACTGCTTTGCGGCCAGGCTCAGCACGTCCAGGGCCTGCTCGAACTCGTTCTCCCGTTCATGCAGCTCGGCCATGACGATGCGGAATTCGGGCTGTTTGGGGAAAAGGCCGATGGCCGTTTGGCAGAGCTGCCGGGCGCCGTCCTTGTCACCTCCGTGGTAGAGGAGGTGGATGCGGAAGATCAGGCTGCGCTCGTAGTGCGGGTGGTTGACCGGGATGGTCTCCAGGTATTTCATGGCCTTTTCGGGATTGTCCCGCCCTTCGTATTCGAGGATGGCCAGGTAGAAGAGGGCGTTTTCCGGGATGGGCCGCTGCTGGGCCAGAGGGTCGAGGAGCTGGGCCGCGTGGTCGTAGAAGGCCAGGTTCAGGAACAGGTTGGCCGCCTCCAGGGTCAGTGGCAGATCGTCGCTGAATTGCTGGACCAGGGCCAGGGACTTGTCGGGGTTGTTGAGCTTGAGGTTCAGGTCCACCAGACGGAAGACGATCTGCTGGTTCTCGATGCCGGCGTCGAAGAGTTGCGAAAAGACGCGCTCGGCATCGACGTAGTTCTTCTGGGCCTCGTAGGTCAGACCCATCTCGATCCAGGCGTCGTAATATTCGGGGTCGGCGGCCACGGACTGCTGGTAGGCGGCGATGGCCTTGTCGTAGAGTCCCAGCCCGAAATATCCCTTGCCGAGGAGAAAATCCGTGGTCGGCGTGACCTTGTCCACGGGGATGGCCGACAGGCGGTCGACGGCTTCGCCGTAATTCCCCTGCTCCATGCGGTACGCGGCGGCCTCGTGGGCGAGGTCGAGGAGTTCCGGGTGCTTCTTGCGGTAGTCGTCGAGGACGAGGACTGCGTCGTCGTACCGGCCCTGGGCGGCGTAGGTCTTGGCCAGGGTGCTGAGCAGAAGCTCGGATTCGGGGTATTTGTCCAGACCCTGGCGCAGGAGCAGCAGGGCGTCCGCGAAGCGCGAGGCGCGCCAGTAGAGGTTGCCCAGGTCGATGTAGAGTTCCGGGGTCGGTTCGATGGCCACAGCCTTTTCCAGGGCCTGGATGGCTTCATCGGGCCTCTGCTCCTGGAGCAGCTCGCGTGCGGCGAGATAGGAATAGATGGCCTCGGCTTCGGCCGACGGAGTTGGTCTGGAAGGCTGGGAGGGGGCCTCCGCCGACTGAGCGCGGGAGTCCGGCGCCGCCGGACGGGCAGCGCACCCGAGCAGGGAGGCCAGGAGGACCGGGAGCAGAAAACGTATGGCACGGGTGATGATCATGGAATGAGGCGTCCGGAACAGTCATTTTTCTGGCAAAATGTCTGTATTATCAGATAGATTTTTCTGCCCATGTTCAGGCCGAGCTCGATGAACTCCGGCCCGTAGATCTTGCCTGCCGGGGTTCGGAACGTGTTCTGCACCGCCGCGACCATTTCGAGGCCGGCCGGGAACTTGTTCAGGATCTGCTCCAGGGTCCATTCCTGATAGTTGCAGATCTCCCAGAGGGTGGTCATGAAATTGTCAGGCCCCCAGCGGAATTTGTCCGCGTCGTAGAGGGCGTCGGCCAGGAGCTGTGTTCGGTCGTGGCCGAAATCCATGGGGGGGGAGAAGGCTTCGTGGCAGCGCACTGCCGAGGCGATCATCTGCTTCTCGTCGTCGGAAAGCGGATAGTCGCGCAGAATCATCAGGGACAGCTCAGCGCCCCGCGAGGCGTGCTCGCCCTCCAGCCGGCAGGTGTCGTGCAGCAGGCCCGAGAGCATGGCCATGAGGGCCAGCCGCCTGGCCGCGTCGAAACCCAGGACCTTGGCCTCCCCGAGGACGAGGGCCGAGGCCTCGATGGCCACTTTCTTGGAGTGCTCGATGCCGTGCCCGAACTCGTCGTTCAGGAAGGGCAGCACGTCTTCGCGGCAGCGCAGGACCATGGGGTGGGAGAAGAACGTGTCCCTGGCGGAGGCCAGCTCGGCGCTCATGGCGGTGTAGAAGCTGGGCAGGGATTCGGGCGTGACCGTGGCGCTCTCCTGCTTGATGCGGCGTAGAATCTCATTCTTCATGTTCGATCCACTCGGCGGAAAAGTCCTGGATGGTGCTGGACATCTGGTTCTTGATCTTCTGCAGGAGCCTGGCCTCGATCTGGCGCACACGCTCCCTGGTGATGCCGTACTTGTCGCCGATCTCGCGCAGGGTGATGGGCGTGTCGGCCAGAAGGCGCTGCTCCAGGATGTCGAGCTCCTTCTCGTTCAGCCCGTCCCGGATGGCCTCGATGTTGTCGTGGATGAGCACGCTGATCTCGTCGGCGGCCATCCTCTCCTCGATCCCGGCCTCCAGGGCGGGGATGAAGTCCATGGGCGTGAAGCTCGAGTCGTCGCCGATCTTCATGTCCAGGGACACGTCGTGCTGGCCCAGACGCTGGCCCATCTCCACGATGTCGGCCTCGGAAACTTGCAGGTTGTCGGCCAGGGTCGAGGTGCTCGGGTCGAAGCCCTGGGCCTGCAGGCGCTGGCGCTCCTTGCCCAGGTTGTAGAACAGCTTGCGCTGGGCTTGCGTCGTGCCGATCTTGACCATGCGCCAGTTGTCCATGATGAACTTGAGGATGTAGGCCTTGATCCAGAAGGACGCATAATAGGAGAACTTGATGCCCTTGTCGGGGTCGAACTTCTGGACCGCCTTCATGAGCCCCACGTTGCCCTCCTGGATGAGGTCCAGGACATTCTTCATCCAACGCCGCTGGAAGTCCATGGCGATCTTGACCACCAGCCGCAGGTTGGAGGTGATGAGGATGAAGGCCGCCTGATCCTCCTTCTCGTCGCGGTAGCGGCGCGCGAGGTCGAACTCCTCGTCGGGCTCCAGGGCCCTGAATTTTTTGATCTCCTGGAGATAGATGTGCAGCGGGTCGAGGGTGGCCACCTCGCGCCGGGCAGGCGCGGCCAGCACCAGCGGCCCGGCGGTCAACGGGGGCGTGTCTTCGAGCCCGTCGTCGCCGTCATCCTCGTCGATGTCTTCGATGACCTCGACGGGTTCCGCTTCGAACTCCTCGTCCAGGGTTTCGTCTTCGAGTGGCTGTTTGAACTTCATGATGGTGCGCGTTTGGGGGCGATCCTTAGGCGTCTGAGGCCGAAAATGAGGAGAAAACCGGTATCCGGGGGGACGCTTCGAGTACGAGGGGGCGCCGAATCACTCCGCTATTTCAAAGTCTGCAATCATAGAGTTTTTGTTTGTCCTTTTCAATGATTTTCAGTAGGGCACTTCGTTCAAACCGGTGCCGACACGGCCGTGACGTGAGGTGTACAATGCGCGATTTTCGCCGTTCCCTGAAGGACGGAAACATACTGATCTTCGACGGAGGCATGGGCAGCCTGCTGCAGCGCCGGGGGCTGAAACCAGGTCAGTCCCCCGAGGAGTTCGGCATGGCCCGGCCCGAGGTCGTTGCGGCCATCCACGCCGAATACGCCCATGCCGGCGCCCATGTCGTAACCACCAACACCTTCGGCGCGACCCGCCACAAGCTTCCCGCGGGCCTCGACGTCTTCGAAGTCAATGAGACCATGGCCCGGGCCGCGCGTCAAGCCGTGGGCGAGGGCGTTTTCGTGGCCGGCAGCGTGGGCCCCACGGGCAAGATGGTCGAACCCCTGGGCGACATCACTTTCCGAGGGCTCGTCGAAATTTTCAAAGAGCAGATCCGCGGCCTCGTGGCCGGCGGCGTCGACCTGATCCTGGCCGAGACTCAGTTCGACCTGGCCGAGGCCCGCGCCGTGGTCGTGGCCGCGCGCGAGGTCTGCGACCTGCCCGTGGGCGTCAGCATGACCTTCGAGGGCGGCGTCAGCCTGACCGGCACCAGCCCCGAGGTCTTTGCCCGGACCATGGAGAACATGGGCGTGGACCTCATCGGCTCCAACTGCAGCGCCGGCCCCGAGGAACTCATCCTGGTGGCGCGCGCTATCCTCGCTTCCTGCTCCGCGCCCGTGCTCATCGAACCCAACGCCGGACTGCCCGAGCTTGTCGACGGCGCCACGGTCTTCCGCCTGCCCCCGGACCCCTTCGCCGCCACGGTCTCCACTCTGGCCGCCGACGGAGTGGCCTGCCTGGGCGGGTGCTGCGGCACCACGCCCGAGCACATCAGGGCCCTGTTTGCCCTGTGCGGCGACCGGCCCGTGGCGCGTCCGGCCTTCGAGGACCGGCCCTGCCTGACGGTCACCTCGCGTTCGGTGGCCGTGGACTTCGGTTTCGACCGCCCCTGCCGCATCATCGGCGAGCGCATCAACCCCACGGGCAAGGCCGAGCTTGCGGCTCAGCTGCAACGGCTTGAAACCCGCCAGGTCCTGACCTTCGCCGAGGAGCAGATCGTCGCCGGCGCCGACCTGCTGGACGTCAACGTCGGTGCGCCCATGGTCGACGAGACCCGCATGCTGCCCCTGGCCGTGCGGGCCCTGACCAGCGCCCACGCCGCGCCCCTGTGCCTGGATTCGAGCAACCCCGACGCCATCCGCGCCGCCCTGGAGGCCTACCCCGGCTCGGCCCTGGTCAACTCCATCAGCGGCGAGGCCGAGCGCATGGAGACCCTCGGCCCCCTGTGCCGCGACTACGGCGCGCCCTTCATCCTCCTGCCCCTCAAGGGCCGCAAGCTGCCCGTCACGGCCTCCGAGCGTCTGGCCATCATCGAGGAACTCCTGGCCAAGGCCGAGGAACTGCGCATCCCGCGCCGCCTCATCCTGGTCGACGCCCTGGCTCTGACCGTGTCCTCCAAGCCCGAGGCCGCCAAGGCCTGCCTGGAGGTCATCCGCCACTGCCGCGAGCGCTGGGGCCTGGGCTCGACCATGGGCCTGTCCAACATTTCCTTCGGCCTGCCGGCCCGCGACCTCATCAACTCCACCTTCCTGGCCATGGCCATGGGCGCGGGCATGACCTCGTTCATCGCCAACCCCAACACCGCACGTCTGCGCGAGAGCCTGGCCGCGGGCGAGGTGCTCCTGGGCCGCGACCGCCAGGCCTCGTCCTTCATCGCCGCCTATTCCGGCTGGACCCCTGGCGTCTCCGCCGGGCCCGCCGTGGCCGCGACCGCCGAGGAGGAGGGCAGCCCGGTCTTCACGGCCGTCATGAAGGGGCAGAAGGACCGCATCGCCGATCTCTTGGCCGCGCGCATCGCCGAAGGCGCTGACCCGTTCGCCCTGGTGGACGGCGAGATGATCCCGGCCATTGCCAGGGTCGGCGAAAAGTACGAGAGGAAGGAATATTTCCTGCCGCAGCTGCTGCTGTGCGCCGAGACCATGCAGACGGGCTTCGACTCTATCCGCCACCTGCTGGTGCGCGAGGGGCAGGAGGCACGCGACACCGTGGTCATGGCCACCGTCGAGGGCGACATCCACGACATCGGCAAGAACATCGTCTGCCTGATGCTCAGGAATTTCGGCTACAACGTCGTGGATCTGGGCAAGGATGTCGCCGCCGCCGACATCGTGGCCGCAGCCGTGGAGCACGGCGCGTCCGTCATCGGCCTTTCGGCCCTCATGACCACGACCATGGTGCGCATGGAGGACACCGTGCGCCTGGTGCGCGAGCGCGGGCTCACGTGCCGGGTCATGGTCGGCGGGGCCGTGGTCACGCGCGCCTACGCCGACATGATCGGCGCCCACGGCTACGCCGACGACGCCGTGGCCGCGGTACGGGTGGCCACGCAGCTGTGCGCCGAGGTCCGGCAGGGCTGACATCACTTCGACATTACGGGATCGTACATGGAAAGATTCGTACTCAGAAAGGCGACCATCGCCGACGTCAAGGCCATCCACAGGCTGCTCATGGACTGCGCCACCAAGCGCCTGCTCCTGCCGCGCTCCTTTGGGGAGCTCTATTCCCACCTGCGCGACTTCATCGTCGCCGAGGACAGGCAGACGGGCGAGGTCGTGGGCTGCTGCGCCCTGACCATCACCTGGGAGGCCCTGGCCGAGGTCCGTTCCCTGGCCGTGGCCGAGAGCGCCCAGGGCCAGGGACTGGGACGCAGGCTGGTGGAGTTCTGCGTCAGCGACGCCCTGACATTCGGTGTTTACAAGGTCTTTGCCTTGACCTATCAGGTCGCCTTTTTCCAGAAGCTGGGATTTTCCGAAGTGAGCAAGGACATTCTGCCCCAGAAGGTCTGGGCCGATTGCCTGAAGTGCCCCCAGTTCCCGGAATGTGACGAAGTGGCCATGATGATTGAATTGTAAGAGAGTGGAGTGCTCATGAAATTCGTCCAGCTTTTCGACCGGAACCAGATCGAGGCCCGCGCGCACGAACTCGGTCGTCAGATATCCGAACATTACGGGGATGAGCCCGTGGTCTGCGTCTGCGTGCTCAAGGGCGCCTACGCCTTCTTCACGGACCTGATGCGCAACCTGACCATCCATCCGAGCATGGATTTCGTCCGCCTGTCGAGCTACGCGGACCAGACCTCGCGCAAGTCCAAAATGGTCTTTTCCAAGGACATGGAGATCGACATCAAGGACAAGCACGTGCTCGTCGTCGAGGACATCGTCGACACGGGTCATTCCATGCAGTTCCTGACCAGGGTCCTTGAGGCCAGGGGGCCGAAGTCCATCAGGATCGCGGCCATGATCGACAAGACCGAGCGCCGCGAAGTCGACATACGGGTCGATTTCGTCGGTTTTCCTCTGGATAAAGGCTATATCGTCGGCTATGGGCTTGACTACGCCGAGCAATACAGAGAACTTGACGGCATCTACGACCTCAAGTTCTCCGAAGCGTAGTCCTTTAGCCAGATTGACCTTTTGCAAGGACAGGCCATGATCGTTCAATGCCCCGAGTGCACGACAAAATACAATCTCGACGAAAGCAAGATCGGCCATGACGGCACCAAGGTCCGGTGTACGCGCTGCAAGAGCGTCTTCACCGTTTTCCGCCCCAAGCCTGCCGAGCCGGCGCAGCCGGTAGCCCCGGCGCAGGCGGCTCCGGCCGCTGCCGCGCCGAAACCCCCTGTCGACGATTTCGCCGATGATGGCTTTGGCGACGTGTTCAAGGATGCGCCTGCCGCTGCCGCGCCGAAACCCGCGGGCGACGATTTTTCCGATGACGGGTTCGACGACGTGTTCAAGGATGCGCCTGCCGCTGCCGTGCCGAAACCCGCGGTCGACGATTTTCTCGAAGACGAGTTCGGCGACATGTTCAAGGATGCGCCCGCAACTCCCGCCCCAAAACCCGCACCAAAGCCTGCCGTCGACGAGTCCCTGGAGGACGAACTGGAGGCGCTGCTCGACGCCGGAAAGGCCAGGACCGCGTCCAAGCCTGCCGCCAAGGATACCATCGAGGACGATCTGACGGCCATGCTCGAGGAACGGATGGCCAAGGCCGCCCCCGCGCGGCCCGTGGACAGGGAGATGCTGGCGGACCTTGAAGGCGCTTTCCAGCAGCCCCTCGTCGGTTCCGCCGACCGCGACCCCCTGCGCGACGAGGACGCTCCCGTCGCCAAAGGCAAAAAGTCCGGAAAAACCGGACTTGTCCTTGGCCTGCTCGTGGTGCTGCTGGCCTGCGCCGGCGCCGGAATCTACTTCTTCCGTCCGGCCCTGCTGGGACTCGGCACCGAGCCCCCGGCGACCCCGGCCGCCTCGGGCGCCGCGCCGCGCGAAGGCGCGGCCCAGATCGCCCTGGAGAACGTGCGGCAGTACTTCGTGCCCAACGAGAAGGAAGGACAGCTCTTCATCATCGAGGGCAAGGCCGTGAACCGCTTCCCCGAAGCCCGCGAACTCATCCGCCTCAAGGCCTCCCTGTTCGACAGCCAGGGCAAGGATGTGGCCTCCCAGGAGTTCATGTGCGGCAACGTGGTGTCCCTCTACCAGCTGCAGGTGTCCTCCAAGGCCGACATCGAGGCGGCCCTGACGGCCAAGGTCGGCATCCTGACCAACAACACCAATATCCAGCCCGGGGCCTCGGTGCCCTTCATGACCGTCTTCTTCCACGCGCCGGAAACGGTGGAGGAGTTCGGGCTGGAAGTGATCCAGTCGACGCTGCCGCAGCAATGACGACCAACCCGAACCCCACGAGGCAGGCTCCGGCCTGCCTTTTTTATTGCCCATGAAGACCAGGACCGCCTACGTCTGTTCGGCCTGCAAGGCCCAAAGTCCGCGCTGGCAGGGGCAGTGCCCCAAGTGCCAGGCCTGGAACACCCTCGAACCGGTCCAGGTGCAGTCCGCCCAGGGGACGGCGCCGACCGCGAATCGCCCCGTGGACCTGCGCGACATGTCGCAGTTCCAGGAAGACCGCATCAGCACCCACCTTTTGGGCCTCGATCCGGTCCTGGGCAGCGGCTTCGTGCCCGGCGGCGTGATCCTCGTGGGCGGGGAGCCGGGCATCGGCAAGTCCACGCTGCTGCTGCAGGTGGCCTCGGCCATGGAAAACTCCGGCAAGGCCGTGATCTACGTCTCGGGCGAGGAGTCCCTGTCCCAGATCCGCGGCCGGGCCGAGCGCCTCGGGATGCTGGGGGGGCGGCTCACGGCCATGGCCTCCAACCAGGCCGAGGACATCCTGGCCTGCATGGAGGACCGGCCGGCCCTGGTCGTCGTGGATTCGGTCCAGACCATGGTTTCGTCCAAGGCCGAGGGGCTGCCCGGCTCCGTCAGCCAGGTCCGGGCCGTGGCCACGGCCCTGGTGGAGCGGGCCAAGCAGACGGGCGTGACCGTCATTCTCGTCGGCCACGTGACCAAGGACGGGCAGATCGCCGGGCCAAAGCTCCTGGAGCACATGGTTGACACAGTCCTCTATCTGGAGGGCGACAAGGAGCATCTTTTCCGCATCCTGCGCGTGGTCAAGAACCGCTTCGGCCCGTCCAACGAGATCCTGCTCTTCGAGATGAAGGAGCAGGGCATGAGCGTCATCGAAGACCCCTCGACCTTCTTCCTGCAAGCCCGGGACACGGCCCTCTCGGGCACGGCCTTGGTCATGTCCATGGAGTCCCAGCGGCCCTTCGTGGTCGAGGTGCAGGCCCTGGTCACGCGGACCTTCCTGGCTTTCCCGCGGCGCACGGCCCTGGGCTTCGACTCCAACCGACTGCACCTGCTCATCGCCGTCATGGAGAAGCGCCTGCAGGTCAACCTGGGGCAGGTCGACGTCTACGCCAAGGTCGGCGGGGGGCTGCGTATGAAGGACCCGGGCCTGGACCTGGGCATCGTCGCGGCCATCCTGTCGTCGCTCTACGACAGGCCGCTGCCCGAGGGCGCGGTCTTCTGGGGCGAGGTGGACCTGAACGGGCAGATCAGGCCCGTCACAGGGCATGACGTGCGCCTGCGGCAGGCGGCGAACCTGGGGTATGCGCCCATGGTGCATCCGCGGGCCGGGGCCAAGGGGGACGGGTGGTCGAGGATTTCGGATGTGCAGCGGATGCTGTTCGGGGAACTGGGGAAGAAGTAGGGGGAGGGTGAGCCTGGGCGGCCGCTGTCCGGTCCGGGTCCTGGCGGGGGGCGTCGAAACTTCCTCGCCGGCCTCGTAGAGCCGGACCGTCGCGCGGCGGCGCGGGAGGTTCGGGCAGGGCGAGAGGCGACGGTTCGGCAAACGATGCCTGGTTCGGTCGGACAGTCGCCGCCCTCCGCCAGGACCCGGACCGGACAGCTCCGTCGGCGCTGGTGCGGGAGGAGGACGGAGCGGGGTCGTTTCAGGTTCCGTTCGTGCCCCAGTCAGAAGGCGGATTCCTATTCCAATTTGAAGCTGCGCTTTGTTTTCACGGGGATGTGAACCCTATCCCGTCCAGTCCTTGGAATCCTTGCCCTTGGGCTTGATGCGGGAGGCCTTGAGCTTGCGGGTCCAGAGGTTCAGACGCTCCTCGTGGCCCTGGGCTTTGGGCTGGTAGAAGGTGCGGCCCTTGAGTTCCGGGGGGAGGTATTCCTGGTCGACCCAGGCTTCTGGGTAGGCGTGGGGGTATTTGTAGCCCTGGCCGTAGCCCCATTCCTTCTGCAGGCTGGTGGACGCGTTGCGCAGGTGCAGAGGCACGGGCTTGGGGCCGTTGGTGCGAATTTCCTTGATGGCCGAGAGGTAGCCGGCGTAGGCCGAGTTGCTCTTGGACGCCAGGGCGAGGTAGACCGTGGTCTCGGCCATGGGGATCCAGCCTTCGGGCATGCCGATGCGCTCCACGGCCTGCTCGCAGGCCACGGCCAGGGGCATGGCCATGGGGTCGCCAAGGCCCACGTCCTCGGCCGCGGACAGGATGAGGCGGCGGCAGATGAAGCGCGGGTCCTCGCCCGTTTCCACCAGGCAGGCCAGGTAGTACAGGGCCGCGTCCGGGTCAGAGCCGCGGATGGACTTGATCAGGGCCGAGGCCAGCTCGTAGTGTGAGTCCCCCTCGCGGTCTCCGCGCAGCACGATCTCCGGCAGGCGCGCCTTGAGGTGTTCCAGTTCCAGTTCCTTTTCCTCGAGTCCCGAGGCGAACTCCACCAGATTGAGCATGGTCCGCGCATCGCCGCCCGAGAGGGTGGCCAGCAGTTCCAGGCTTTTTTCAGGGATGACGGTGCCGAGCTTGTCCATGCCCCGCTTGCCCACGTCCACCAGTTCCGCCATGCCCAAGGACCGCAGCCGCAGCACGTGCAGTCGCGAGAGGAGCTGGCGCGTTACGCTGAAGGACGGGTTCTCGGTGGTCGTGGCGATGAGGGTCAGCTCGCCGGTTTCCAGCAGGGGCAGAAAGAAGTCCTGCTGAGCCTTGGAGTAGCGGTGCAGTTCATCGAGGATGAGGATCTCGATGTCCTGGATCTGCTTGCGCAGGGCCGTGATGCCGACCTCCGGCGCGCTCAGGCGCAGGAAGGGCCGGCCCGTGTGCTGGGCCAGGAGCAGGGCCACGGTGGATTTGCCGCAGCCGGGCGGGCCGAAGAGCAGCAGGCTCGGCAGGCTCTTGGACTGCATGAGGGTCCGCAGCCGCTGGCGGAAGTGGCTCTGGCCGATGAAATCGTCGAGGGACTGGGGCCGCAGGGACTCGGCCAGGGGGCGCTTCTGGGACACGCTCCTAGGCCTCCAGGACGTTCTGCACGCAGTCGAGGACGGTCTGGGCCTCGCGGCCGCGGGCCGACAGTTCGACGGAACGGCTTTCTTCCTGCACGGTCCAGGTCATCACGATGTAGCTTTCGGGAACGGCGTCCGGCGGGAGATGTTCGGCCCATTCCACCAGGCAGAAGTGGTCGGGGGCCAGGAGGGTCTCTTCCAGGTCCGCGCTGAAGCCTTGGCCGGCGGTGCGGTACAGGTCGAAATGCCCTACGGGCGGCACGGTGGGGTAGAGGTTCAGCAGGTTGAAGCTCGGGCTGCTGACCTCGGCCTTGTCGCTACCTGGCAGGGCCTGGACCAGTTCGCGCACGAACGTTGTCTTTCCCGCGCCCAGGGGGCCGTGCATGAGCACCGGCGGCAGGAAGGGGCTCCCGTCGATGCAGGCCGCCAGGGTCCGGGCCAGCCTGGCGGTCGCTTCGAGGGAGGTCAGGACGATGTTCATGACTTCGGCATCAGGGTTCTGATGATGTCCTGCATGCCGACCACGCCCACCAGCAGGCCGTCGCGCGTGACGGGCAGGGTGTGGAACTTGCGGTCGACCATGAGGGTCGCGATCTCGTCGATGGTCGTGTCCGGGGAGACGGTCACGACCTTGGTGCTCATGGCGTCGGCCACCTTGGAGGCAGCGATGCGCTTGACCTCGGCTTCCAGCAGGGCGGTGGAGGACAGGGGCACGAAGCCGTCGAGCAGGGTGAAGAGCGAGGGGATGGGCAGGCTCTTCTGCATGCGTACCAGGTCGGACTGGCAGAGGATGCCCACCAGACGGTTGTCGGCGTCGACCACGGGCAGCCCGTTGACGCCTTTTTCGATGAGGGTTTTCGCCGCCTCGGTGATGTCGGCTTCGGGGCTGATGGTAACGACCGCCGTGGTCATGATATCTTGAGCTGTACGCATTTTTTCCACTCCTTCAGGGCTGTTGGCAGATGATCGGCGATTTCGAGGGGGGTGTTGCCCCGGTCCGGGAATTCCTCTGCGAGCAGCGTGCCCGCATACCCGTGCCAATACACGCCGATCTGCGCGGCGGTCAATGGCGGCAGTCCACGGGCCAGAAGGCTGCCGATGACGCCCGAGAGCACGTCGCCCGACCCGGCGATGGCCAGGTTGGGCGCGCAGAAAGGCGAGATGGCGATGGGGTCCTGGTGTCCGGCGACAATGGACGCGGCCCCCTTGAGCACGAGGTTGACCCTGTGTCCGAAGGAGAACTCCCTGGCGTAGCGCGGTCTGGCCAGGTTGATTTCGCGGGGCGTGACGCCGAAGAAATTGGCCATCTCTCCCGGATGCGGCGTGAGCACCGCGTCGGGGCCCAGCCGTTCCAGCAGTTCGGGGCGTCTGGCCAGCAGGAAGAGCGCGTCTGCGTCGAAGAGAGTCTCGGGATGGGGTTCGGCAAGGTAGCGCTCCAGAAATTCGGCGGCACCGTCGGTGCGGCCCAGTCCGGGCCCGAAGACCACGGCCGAGAAGCGCTGCAGGTGCGTGCGCAGGGAGTCGAGGCAGTCGGCGTCCCAGTTCTCGCCCTGGCCCAGGCCAATGGTCATGACCTCGGGGAAGCTGCCGTAGAACGCGGTCAGGGCCTTGGGGCAGGCGATGCTGACCAGCCCCGCCCCCGAGCGGAAGGCGGCGCGCGCCGCGAGCATGGGCGCGCCCGTCAGGCCCGGCGAACCGCCGAGCACCAGCAGGTGGCCGGCCTCGCCCTTGTGCATGGTCGCGGAGGTTTCGGGCAGCACCTTCACCAGATCCGGCGCCAGGGCGATGTGGGACGCGGGGTGGCTCTGCTTGATGTGCCGGGGGATGCCGATCTTGGACGTGACCAGCTTGCCTACGTGCGCTTTGGCCGGGGGCAGGAAAAGGCCGAGCTTGGCCTCCTCGAAGGTCACGGTCAGGTCGGCCTTGACGGCCACGGGCATGGGCTCGCCGGTGGCGCCGTTCAGGCCCGAGGGGATGTCCAGGGACAGGACGAAGGAGCGCTTGCCGAGCTTATTTATGGACTTGATCCAGGACTGGGCCGCGGGGCTCAGCATGTCCTTGAAGCCGGTGCCGAAGAGGCCGTCCACGATCAGGTCGATCTTGGGCAGGGCGTCGAGCTCGTACTCGGGAAGGTAGTAGCAGGGGATGCCCATGCTCTCCGCCAGCCGCAGGTGGTAGGCCGGGTCGCTGGTGTACGCGGTCGGGAGCTTGGAATGCAGGATCAGGACCTTGGCCCCGAGATTGAAGAGATGGCGGGCCAGGGCGAAGGCGTCGCCGCCGTTGTTGCCCGGGCCGGCGAAGACCATGGCCGAGATGTCGCGCACGGGGCCGAACTCTTTTTTCAGTGCGTAGAGCGCCGCCCGGCTGGCGTTCTCCATGAGAATCGTGCCGGACAGGCCGAATTCCTGCATGGTCAGGCGGTCCCAGCTGGCCATTTCCTCGGGGGTGGGCAAATGGATGACCATCGAGTCTCCTCGTCGTGCTGTCGTTGCCCGGCTCTCGCGCCGGCGGTGAAGGCCTCGGTTCGCGTTTCCGCCCGTCCTTGCCACGAATCGCGGCACTATGCCAGTCATGATCTTTATGTCACGATCTCGCGCAAGGCGGAAAATTATTCTTGACTCCGCATCGCGAGTTCTCCAAAAAAAAGGGCTTGCTGGAAGGTGTCGTCATGACAGCGCCCCGGCAGAATTCCACGTCAGGAGGGGCCATGAACGATACCGCAACCCAGCAGTCACAGGCACCCGTGGTCCGGTTGCGGAACGTGAGCAAGGTCTACGACGGCCAGCACGCCCTGCGCGACGTGTCGCTGGACGTCCAGCGCGGCGAGTTCCTGACCATCCTCGGTCCCTCGGGCTGCGGCAAGACAACCATCCTGCGCCTCGTGGCCGGCTTCGAGAACTCCACCTCGGGTTCCATCGCCATCGACGGCCGCGACGTCACGGGCCTGCCCCCGGAACGGCGCAACGTCAACACCGTCTTCCAGAGCTACGCCCTCTTCCCCCACATGAACGTCTTCGACAACGTGGCCTTCGGGCTGCGCATGAAGCGGCGCCCGGCCGACGAGATCGCCCGCGAGGTGGGCGAGACTCTGCGCCTGGTGCAGCTCGAGGGTTTCGAGGGGCGGATGGTCGGCAAGCTTTCGGGCGGGCAGCAGCAGCGCGTGGCCATCGCCCGGGCCATCATCAACCGGCCCCTGGTCCTGCTGCTGGACGAACCCCTTTCGGCCCTGGACTACCGCCTGCGCAAGCAGATGCAGCTGGATCTCAAGCACCTCCAGCGCAAGCTTGGCATCACCTTCGTCCTCGTCACCCATGACCAGGAGGAGGCCTTCTCCATGTCCGACCGGGTGATCGTCATGAACAACGGCGTCATCGAGCAGGTCGGCACGCCCGTGTCCGTCTACGAGGAGCCCCGCAACCTCTATGTGGCGCGCTTCGTGGGCGAGATCAACATCATCGACGCCGAGGTGGTCGAGCCGGGCGACGGGCGGGCGCGGGTGCGCACCGGCGGGCTTGACGTGTTCATGCGCACGGGCCACGCCTTCAGGGCCGGCGAGAAGGCGCACATCCTGCTGCGCCCCGAGGACCTGCGCGTCGAGACCCTCAAGGACCTGGCCGAGGACCCGGAACTCGAGGACTCCTTCGCCCGCGGCCGTTCCATCGTCGGCACCGTGGAGGAGACCATCTACAAGGGCGCGACCTACGACGTCGTCGTGCGCCTGGACGCCGGAGGGGTGGTCACGGCCACGGAGTTCTTCAACGAGGACGACGAGACCGTCTATTTCCGCGCCGGCGACCGCGTGGCCGTGAGCTGGGTCGAGGGCTGGGAAGTGGTGCTGCCGTATGAAAAATGACGGCTTCTTCAAACGCGCCGTGATCATCGGCGCCGTGGGCTGGATGACCGTCTTCGCCTTCGTGCCCAACATCCTCGTCTTCCTGGCCAGCTTCTGCACCACATCGACCGAGAATTTCATCGAGCCGGCCGTCACCCTGCGCAACTACGCGCGCCTCATGGACCGGACCCATCTGGACATCCTGCTGGGGTCCCTCAGGCTCTCAGGGCTCGTCACGGCCATCTGCCTGCTGACGGCCTACCCCTTCGCCTCCATCCTGGCCCGCGCCAGGAAACCCGTGCGGGGCACCCTGCTCCTGCTGGTGGTCATCCCCTTCTGGACCAACTCCCTGGTGCGCACCTACGCCATGACGGCCATGCTCAACTCCAGCGGCATCGTGAACAACGTGCTGCTGTCCCTGGGCCTCATCGACGCGCCCCTGGCCATGATGTACACGCCCGGCGCCGTGGTCCTGGGCCTGACCTACACGCTGCTGCCGTTCATGATCCTGCCCCTCTACGCGGCCCTGGAGAGGCTCGACCGCCGCTACCTCGAAGCGGCCCGCGACCTCGGCGCGAGCCCCTGGCGGGCCTTCTGGCGCGTGGTCGTGCCCCTGACCATGCCGGGCATCGTCTCGGGGTGCATGCTCGTCTTCCTGCCGGCCATCGGCATGTTCTACGTGTCCGACGTGCTGGGCGGGGCCAAGGCCATGCTGCTGGGCAACTTCATCCGCGACCAGTTCCTGACCACCCGCGACTGGCCCCTGGGCGCTGCGGCCAGCGTGACCCTGACCGCGCTCATGGGCATCATGCTCCTGCTGTACTGGAAGAGCGCGGCCCGCCTGGGCCGGGAGGCGTCCTGATGCGGACCCTGCGCGCCGTCTACGCCTGCCTGGTGTACCTCTTTCTGTACCTGCCCCTGGCCGTGATGGTCATCTATTCCTTCAACGACTCGCGCTTCTCCATGGCATGGAAGGGCTTCACCCTGGATTGGTACGCCAAGCTCTTCGGCAACACGAGCCTCATGCAGGCCGCCCTGCACTCGCTGCTCATCGCCGTCCTCGCGGCCACCTGCTCGTGCATCCTGGGCACCCTCATCGCCATGGCCCTGCACCGCTGGCGCTTCCCGTCGCGCAAGGTCATCCGTACCTCGCTCTTCGTCATGATGATGTCGCCGGACATCGTCATCGGCATCTCGCTCCTGGTCCTGTTCATGGCCCTGTCCCTGCCGCTCGGGTTCTGGACCCTGCTCATGGCCCACGTGACCCTGTGCGTGCCCTTCGTGGCCATCACGGTTTTCGGCCGGCTGCACGGCTTCGACCCGCACGTGGTGGAGGCGGCGCGGGATTTGGGAGCAGGGGAGTACGAGGTCTTCCGGCACGTGGTCCTGCCCATGATCTTCCCGGCGGTCCTGGCCGGGTGGTTCCTGAGCTTCACCCTGTCCGTGGACGACGTCATCATCAGTTTCTTCACCACCGGCCCGACCTTCGAGGTCCTGCCGCTGCGTATCTACTCCATGGTCCGACTTGGCCTCAAACCCGAGGTCAACGCCCTGTGCGCCATCATGATCCTCATAACCGTTGTGGCCGTCATGCTGTCGCAGCGCTTCCTCAAGGAGAAACCATGAAACGTCTCGCCTTCCTCGCCCTCTGCCTGCTGCTGGCCTCCCAGGCCATGGCGGCCTCCAAGGAACTCTACGTCTACAACTGGTCGGAATACATGCCCGACAGCGTTCTGGAGGACTTCACGAAGGAGACCGGCATCAAGGTCGTCATGTCGACCTACGACAGCAACGAGGCCCTGTACGCCAAGGTCAAGATGGTCGACGCCAAGGGCTACGACCTCATCGTCCCCTCTACGGACTTCGTCTCCCGCATGCGCAAGGAGGGGCTGCTCCAGCCCATCGACAAGTCCAAGCTGTCCAACTTCGGCAACCTTGACCCCAAGCTTCTGAACCAGGCCTTCGACCCGGACAACACCTACAGCGTCCCCTACATGTGGGGCTCCACGGTCATCGCCATCAACGCCAAGGACCCGGCCGCCGCTTCGGTCACCTCCTTCGCCGACCTCTGGAAGCCCGAACTCAAGGGCAAGATCCTGCTGCCCAACGACATGCGCGGGGTGCTGGGCATGGGCCTCAAGCGCCTCGGGTACTCCCTGAACGAGACCGATCCGGCCAAGGTCGGCCAGGCCTGTGAGCTGCTCATGCCGCTGATGGCAAGCGTCCGCGTCTTCGATTCCGACTCCCCCAAGCAGGCCCTGCTGAACAACGAGGTCATGGCGGCGGTGCTGTGGAACGGCGAAGCCTACATCGCCTCCGGCGAGAACCCCGACATCAAGTTCGTCTACCCCGCGGAAGGCTTCAGCCTTTGGGTGGACAACCTCTGCATCCCCAAGAACGCGGCCAACGTCGAGAACGCCCACATCTTCATCGATTACCTCCTGCGGCCCGAGGTGGCTGCCTTCATTTGCCAGGAGATGGGCTACTCCTCCCCCAACCTGGCGGCCAAGGACACCCTGCCCGAGGACGTGCGCACCAACGCCCTCGTCTACCCGCCGGCCGAGGACATGGCCCGTGGCGAGTTCGAGACCGACCTCGGCGAGGCCGTCAAGGCCTACGAGCAATGCTGGATGAAGCTCAAGACCGAATAGCCGCGTGGCGGCCCAATGAAAAATCGGCGTTGCCCCGCGTGGGGTGACGCCGATTTTTTTTTTGCCTTCCGCACGGGAAGGGCCGTTCATCCTCAGGAGAAGCCGCCCCGCGGGGCGCATGTCGACTCGGTTTGCCGGCCGGGCTGCGCGGCGCAGGCCGAGACCAGCCTGACCACGTTTTCGGACGAGCCGCAGCGCGGGCACGCCGGCATGTCCTCGTGTGTGGCCGGAAGGATCTCCTCGAAACAGAATTGGCAGGTTTTGCATTGGAATTCATAGATGGGCATGGTAAAAATCCAAGGGCGAGCGCCCCGGGCGGGGCGGTTTGCGGTGACGGGTACGAATCAATCGATGGAGGTAATCATGGATCCTCAATTGCGCAAGCGCCTGGACGACTTTTTCGACGTGGGGTTCGGCAAGACCACCGGCATCGACACGGCCCTGGAGATCACCAAGATATACGCCGGTTCCGCTGCCGCGGACCCGGAGAAGATTCCGGACCTGTTCGTGCGTCTGGTGCAGCTCTTCGAACCGAACCTTGACGTGCGCGAGTGAGCCGGATTGACAGCCCCGGTATTCTCGGCAATGAAATCCGCTTTTGCGGATTTTTTCCTGAAGAGGGTGCAATGAGTTTCTCCGTCAAGGATCTACTGCGCGCGCAGGTGGCCCCGGCCCTGGGGTGCACCGAGCCCGTGGCCGTGGCCCTGGCCGCCGCGGCGGCCGCCGCTGTTCTGCCGGGCCGTCCCGAGCGCATCGACCTGTGGGTGGACCCCAACATCTACAAGAACGGGTTGGCCGTGATCATCCCCGGCACCGGGGGCCTGAGCGGCCTGGACCTGGCCGGGGCCCTGGGAGCCTTCGGCGGGAACCCGGCCTTGGGCCTGGAGGTCCTCGAACCCCTCACGCCCGAGTCCGTGCAGGCCGCCCGCACCCTGGTCCGCGACGGTGGGGTGACCCTGAACCTGCTGCAGGACCAGCGCGGGCTCTTCATCCGCGCCGAGGTTTTCGACGGCTCCCACGTGGCCGAGGCGGTCATCCGCGAAATGCATGACAACGTCGTCGGCGTGAGCCTGGACGGCCAGCCCCTGCCCCTGGACACGGCCTCGCCCCGCGCCGCGGCCAAGGCCGACGTTTCGCGGCTGGAAGCCTGGATCAAGGCCCTGACCCTTGAAGACCTGGTCCGTCTGCTGGACGACCTGGACGACGAGGACCGCGAGTTCCTCATGGAAGGCGTGCGCACCAACATGCGCCTGGCCGAGCACGGGCTCAAGTTCGGGCCGGGGCTTGGCATCGGCAAGGCCCTGGACCGGCTGGTGCGCCAGAAGCTCATCTGCCGCGACATGGTCCTGGCCGCGCGCATCCTGACTTCGGCCGCGTCCGACGCGCGCATGGGCGGGGTCAAGCTGCCGGCCATGAGCTCCGCCGGCAGCGGCAACCACGGCCTGACGGCCATCCTGCCCATCTGGGCCATCCGCGACTTCATCGTGTGCGACGAGAAGACGGTGCTTGAGGCCATGGCCCTGAGCCACCTGGTCACGGCCTACGTCAAGGCCCACACGGGCCGTCTCTCGGCCATCTGCGGCTGCTCCGTGGCGGCTGGGGCCGGGGCCAGCGCCGGCGTGGCCTACCTGCTTGGCGGGAACCTGGCGCACATCGCCGGGGCCATCAAGAACATCATCGAGGATCTGGCCGGGGTCATCTGCGATGGGGCCAAAGCGGGATGCTCACTCAAGCTGGCCACGGCCGCGGGCACGGCCGTGCAGTCGGCCCTTTTTTCGCTGCAGGGCGTCAACGTCCTGCACACGGACGGCATCATCGGCGCCTCGCCCGAGCAGACCATGCAGAACATCGGCACGCTCAGCACCGAGGGCATGATCGAGACCGACCGGACCATTCTGAAAATCATGCTGGAGAAACGGTTCTCGGGGTTCTGACCCCGGACATTCCGGCGCTTTCAAGGAGAAAACACCAATGAACATATGCATCGTCGGGACGGGCTACGTCGGCCTCGTCTCCGCAGCCTGTTTCGCCGAAATGGGCAACAACGTGACCTGCGTGGACATCAACCCCGAGGTGGTGGAGCGCCTGAAGAAAGGCGAGGTCCACATCTACGAGCCGGGCCTGGAGCCCATGGTCCGCCGCAACGCCCAGGAAGGTCGCCTGACCTTCACCACGGACCTGGCCGAAGGGCTGAAGGACAGCCTTTTCATCTTCTGCTGCGTCGGCACCCCCGAAGGAGAGGACGGCAGCGCGGACCTGCGCTACGTGCGTCAGGTGGCCCGCCAGGTCGGACAGCTGATGACCGACTACAAGATCGTCGTCGACAAATCCACGGTGCCCGTGGGCACGGCCGACAGCGTGCGGGCCATCATCCAGGAGGAACTCGACAGGCGGGGCCTGAAGATCGAGTTCGACGTGGTCTCCAACCCCGAGTTCCTGAAGGAGGGCGACGCGGTCAACGACTTCATGAAGCCTGACCGCGTGGTGGTCGGCACGGACAACGTGCGCACGGCCGAACTTCTGAAGACCCTCTACGCCCCCTACGCCCGCAGCCGCGAGAAGATGATCGTCATGGGCGTGCGCAGCGCCGAGATGACCAAGTACGCCGCCAACTGCATGCTGGCCACCAAGATCTCCTTCATCAACGAGGTCGCCAACATCTGCGAGAAGGTCGGTGCCGACGTGCGGGACGTGCGCCACGGCATCGGGGCCGACCACCGCATCGGCTACCAGTTCATCTACCCGGGCGTGGGCTACGGCGGGTCCTGCTTCCCCAAGGACGTGAAGGCCCTCATCGGCACGGCCAAGGGCGCGGGCTACGAGCCGCAGCTCCTCTCGGCCGTTGACGAGGTCAACGACCGCCAGAAGACCGTCATCGCCCGCAAGGTCGAAGCCTATTTCGCCGAGCAGGGCGGCGTGGCCGGCAAGACCCTGGCCCTGTGGGGCCTGGCCTTCAAGGCCAACACCGACGACATGCGCGAGGCCCCGGCCCTGGAGCTTATCCGCCACCTGACGGGTCTGGGCATGAAGGTCCGCGCCTTCGACCCAGTGGCCGGTCCCAATGCCCGTCGCATTCTGCAGGACAACCCTTTGGTCGAGATCTGCGACGACCAGTACGAGGCCCTGCACGGCGCCGCCGCCCTGGCCGTGGTCACGGAATGGAACCAGTTCCGCAACCCGGATTTCGCCAAGATGAAGAAGGTCCTCTCGGCCCCCATCCTCTTCGATGGCCGCAACCTCTACTCTTCGGCACTCATGGCGGCGGAGGGGTTCGCGTATTTCTGCGTGGGCCGCTGAAGACATTCCCCGCTCGTCATGACGCGAAAGCCCCGACCGGAGTTCTCCGGCCGGGGCTTTCGCATTGTTGCGGGACGTGGGGCTGATTCTCAGCGAGGAGCGGTATCTTTTTCGTCGAAGGAAGAAAAATTCGTGTTGCGTACGACGCCATCGGCAAATTTGGCCAGAATTTCCAGTTGGCCGCCCATGGCTTGGATATGGCCGCGCAGCGTCGAGAGGTACATGTCCGTCCGTCGCTCCAGCCTGGCGATGGCCAGCTGCTGAACGTGCAGGAGTTTCGCCAGGTCCTGCTGCGACAGACCTCGGGCCTGCCTGAGTTCATGCAGGGGCATGTCCTTGAGCATCCTGTCGGCCAGAGCGCGGGACTGCTCTCGGGCCTGGGCCGACATGGCCTCGCGCAGTGATGCGAATTTTTTAGCCATGGAGCAAACCTTCCTCCCGGAACTGCTGGAGATGTTCAATGATTTCATATCGTTTTGGTTGCCGACGTTCCCGCGTTTCGCGATTGCGGGGCCTCATGGAACCTATGCGTTGCGGACACGCCGAGACAGACGGTTTGATGTGTAATCAGAGGCAGATATTCGTAGGGCAGTTTGATGAGATTACCGGAATGAAGGTTCTTGGTGTTGCGAAGCCCGTCTGTTCAGAACCCCAAGTCAGCCAGAAATTCTTGGCACGCTGGAGGGCACGGGGAACCAATTTTTGGATATTGCTGATGTATTGTATTTTAACATATTGATATTAAAATAAAAAATTTGTTCGTTCCGGCATTTGAGCGTTGACAGCACCTATCCCGTGGGCTAGTTTCTGCCACATAATTGTCATTCTTGTGTCACAATTCCGTAACACAGGGCCATGTGGAGCCCGAAGGAGGATGCGTTGATGAAAAGGTTGGTGGTTGTGCTTGCGATGCTGCTTTTCCCGGCCCTGACGGCCATGGCGTCGGACGACGCCGCGGCCAAGGCCAAGGCCGAGGGGACGGCGACGTTCTACGCAAACATCACGGCGGTCGAGCCCATCATGGAGGCCTTCGGGGCGGATACCGGGATCAAGGGGCAGTACACCAGGATCTCGACCTCGAAATTCGTGGCCACCATCATGACGGAATTCGAGGCGGGCAAGCTCATGGCAGACGTGGTGCAGGGACCGCTTCCGGTTCTTGAAATCCTCAAGGCCAAGGGCGTGCTGGCCCCCTACAGCTCCCCGGCGGCCGCCGGCTATGCCGAGTGGACCAGAAAGGACGACGCCATCCAGCTGTTCGGCATCGAATACGTCGGCCTCATCTACAACAAGGAGCTGGTCAAGGCCGCCGACGCTCCCAAGCGCTACGAGGACCTGGCCGACCCCAAGTGGAAGGACAAGATCGTCATGGCCAACCCGGCCAATCACGCCACGACCATCTCCTGGCTGGTGGGCCTCAAGGACAACGTCTTCAAGAGCGAGGAGGAGTGGCGGGCCTTCCTGAAGGGGCTGGCGGCCAACAAGCCCATGTTCGTGTCCTCCTTCGGCCCGACTCCCGCTCCGGTCGAGAGCGGTGAAAAGCTCATCGCCATCTCCATGCCCAAGTACATCATCACCAAGGCTCCGGCCCCGCTGGACTGGGCACGGCTGGATCAGCCCCTCTTCGGCACGCCGCGCGCCATCGCCGTGACCTCCAAGGCACCGCACCCCAACGCCGCGCGCGCCTTCGTCGACTATTGGCTGTCCGGCAAGGCCATGGGCATGCTGGCCAAGGATGTGGGCGAGTACGTTCTGGCCCCCGGCGTGTTCCCGCCCATCGACGGCATGGACCAGGCCAAGGTGCTGCCCATCAAGGACCTCTCCGACGAGGAGATCCAGAAGTGGGGCGACGAGTTCAAGACCATCTTCGACGTGCAGTGACCCGGAGCGGCCGTCCCGGCTTTCGGGCCGGGCGGCCGCGCTTCAGCGTTTCCGCGTGAACCGCCTTCCCCCTTCAACCGGAACTTGAGTCCCGCCGGGCCGGATGCGCACCGGCAGGCGGCCAACGGGATCACATCATGGAGATTCGGATTCAAGGCGTCAGCAAGCATTATTTTTCCGAGGGCAAGACCATCAAGGCCCTGGACAACGTGGACGTGACCATCCCCTCAAACCAGATTTTTACGCTCCTGGGCCCCAGCGGCTGCGGCAAGACGACCCTGCTGCGCTGCATCGTCGGACTGGAGTCTCCCGACTCCGGCGAGATATCCATCGGCGACGAGATTGTCTGGTCCAGGGACAAGGGCATCTACGTGCCCACGGAGCGGAGGGGGCTCGGCATGGTCTTCCAGACCTACGCCATCTGGCCGCACATGAACGTCTTCGACAACGTGGCCTATCCCCTGCAGACTCGGGGCACGCCGCGTGACGTCATCCGGCAGAAGGTGGAGAAGACGCTCAAGTTCGTGCAGTTGGAAGGCTTCGAGAAACGCCCAGCCACCAAGCTCTCGGGCGGGCAGCAGCAGCGCGTGGCCCTGGCCCGCGCCCTGGTGGCCGAGCCCAAGGTCATCCTTTTCGACGAGCCCCTGAGCAACCTCGATGCCAAGCTGCGGGAGGAGACGCGCAAGGAGCTGCGCACCTTCCTGACGGAGCTGTCCATCACGGCCGTGTACGTGACTCACGACCGCATCGAGGCCCTGGCCCTGTCCGATTCCATCGCCGTCATGCGAGCCGGCCGGATCATCGAGCAGGGCTCTCCGCAGAAGATCTATTTCGACTCGGACCATCGCTTCGTGGCCGACTTCATCGGCCGGGCCAACCTGATCCCGGCCAAGGTCGCGAGCCAGCAGGACGGTTCGACCGTGGTCGAGAGCCCCCTTGGCGCCATCACCTGCCAGCAGCGGGATTTCGCCGTGGGCTCCGAAGTGACCCTGTGCATCCGCCCCGAGTTCATCCGTGTCGTGCCCGGGGAAGGGGAGGGCGGAGCCAACACCGTCCGCGGCAAGGTCGATTCCCTGGTCTTCATCGGCGAGGCCTTCGAGATGGAGGTCGTGGCCGGCGGCGAGCGCCTGCTGGCCAAGGTCGACGCCGATACCCGCATTCAGGAGGGCGACGCCATGCACTTCACCCTGGACCCGGCCCACTGCATGCTGGTCGGCGCCTGAGGGGGTGGACATGGATTCCAGCCGATCCAAACTGACCCTGACCCTGATTCTCATCGTCGGCGTGCTGACCGTCTGTCCGGTGGTCATGCTCGTGCTCGGCAGCTTTTCCGAAGGGCTGACGGCCTTCGGCAGCTTCACCGTGCAGAAGTACGTGGACGCCTACACGGACCCGGCCCTGGCGCAGATCATCCTCAACACCGCGGTCTTCGTCCTCGGGTCGTCGACCCTGGCCACGGGTCTGGCTCTGTTTCTGGCCTACCTGAACAACCGCACGGACATCCCCTGCAAGTTCATGTTCCGGATCATCTCCATCATCCCGATGATGATCCCGCACATCCTCTTTTCCGTGAGTTGGGCGCTGCTCCTGAACCCGTCCAACGGGCTCATCAATCTGGTGCTCAAGCAGGCCTTCTTTCTCGATCACGCGCCGTTGAACATCTATTCCCTGTGGGGCATGATCCTGGTGGAGGGGCTTTTGGACCTGCCCATCGCCTATCTCATCATCGCGCCGGCCATGGCCTCCTTCGACGTGGCCCTGGAGGAGTCGTCCAAGGTCTGCGGCGCCGGGTCGTGGCGGACCCTGCTGCGCGTGACCCTGCCGGTGCTGCGGCCGGCCATCCTGGCGGCCTTCATCCTCGGCGTGGTCAGGAGCTTGGCGTCCTTCGCCGTGCCGTCGGTCATCGGCATGCCCGGCCGGGTCTACGTCCTGGCCACGCACCTCTACCAGATGATCGCCACGGGCTTCTCCACGGACTACGGCAAGGCCGCGGCCGTGGGCATGAGCGTCCTGGCCGCGTCCATCACGCTCATTTTCGTCTACCGCGCCCTGACGGCCGAGAGTGAGAAGTTCGTGACCATATCGAGCCGCGGGTACCGTCCCACGGTCATTCCCCTCAAGGCGGCCAGGTACCCGCTCTTCGCCGTGGTGGCGCTCCTGTCCTTCGTGCTCATCGTCCTGCCCGTGGCCGTGCTCGTCTACACCTCGCTGGTGCCGTACTCCATGGTGCCCAGCGCCCGGGCCTTCTCCCTCATGAGCTGGCGGCACTGGATAGAGGTCCTGAAGGACCCCATCTCCCTGCTGTCCCTGAAGAACAGTCTCTACCTCGGCGTGGGCGGGGCGACCCTGGGCGTGGCACTGTCGGTCTTCGTGGCCTACACCATCGTCAAGGTCCGGACCAGGGCCGCGGGCTTCCTCGAATCCCTGAGCTTTCTGTCCTTCTCCTTCCCCGGCATCGTCATCGGCGTGGGCTTCATGTGGTTCTTCGTGCGCACGCCGCTCTACGCCACCATCTGGGCCCTGCTCATCGGCTACATCGCCACCTACCTGCCCTACGGCATCCGCCCCCTGGCCAGCGCCTTCATCCAGGTCCACAGCCATCTGGAGGAGTCGTCCCTGGTCTGCGGCGCCAGCCGCATGACGACCATGCGCCGCATTATCATACCCCTTCTGGTGCCGGGCATGGTCTCGGGCTGGATTCTCATGGCCACCATGTTCGTGCGTGAGCTGACCCTGTCGGTGGTGCTGTCGAGGCCCGGCACGGAGGTCCTGGCCGTGCAGATCCTGCGTTTCGCCGAGGATGGGCTGTGGGGGCGTCTGTCGGCCCTGGGCATCATGATGATCTTCATCTCCACGGCCCTGGTGGTCCTGGCCACGTTGGTCGGAGCCAGGTTCAAGCCCGTGGAGAACGGCGGATAGGGCGCCGGACTGCGGCTGCAGAAAAAAGACGCCCGTCGCCTCGGCATTGTCCGGGACGACGGGCGTTATTCATTGGAAACGAGAAGGCGGGCGGCTGTCTACAGCACCTTGGCCACGGCCGGGGCGATCTGGTCCAGGTCGTCGATGAGGTGGAAGCCCGAGTCGGCCATGGCGCGCAGCTTGGCCTCGATGCCGCCGGAGCCCTTTTCGAGGATTGCTCCGGCGTGGCCCAGGCGCTTGCCGGGAGGGGCCGTGCGGCCGGCGATGAAGCCGAAGACCGGGAGTTCGAAGCCCGTCTCCCGCATGTAGCGGCCCAGGTCCTCCTCGGCGCTGCCGCCGATCTCGCCCAGGATGACCACGGCCCTGGTCTGCGGGTCGTGGCGCACGAGCTTGCAGAGGTCCGTAAACGACATGCCGACGAAGGGGTCGCCGCCGATGCCCACGCACACGGACTGGCCGATGCCGGCGCGGGTCAGGCGGTCGACGCATTCGTAGGTCAGGGTGCCGCTGCGCGAGAACACGGCCACGGGGCCGGGGGTGAAGATGTCGCCGGGCATGATGCCGATCTTGGTGCGACCCGGCATGATGAGGCCTGGGCAGTTGGGGCCGATGACGCGCGTGGGGCCGCCCTTGAGGCGCTCCAGGGCGCGCAGCATGTCCAGCTGGGGGATGCCGTCGGTGATGCAGACCACCCAGGGCACGCCCGCGGCCGCCGCTTCGAGGACCGCGTCCGGGGCCAGGGCGCCGGGCACAAAGATGATGGAGGCGTCGATGCGCGTAGCCGCGGCCGCCTCGCGTACCGTGTCGAAGACCGGCACGCCCAGGACTTCGCTTCCGCCCTTGCCGGGCGTGACCCCGGCCACGACTTGCGAGCCGTATTCCTGCATGAGTCGACAGTGCAGCTGGCCCTGCTTGCCCGTCAGGCCCTGAACCAGGATGCGGCAGTCCGCGGGCAGGGGGAAGGGCGCGCTTTCGGCGCGGGGCCGCGCGGGGACCAGGGAGGCCGAGGACTCGACGCGCACCGGGGCGTGCACGGCCCCCTGCATGGCGCCCTTGAGTTTTTCCAGCTCGGCGCGGGCCGAGGAGAGGTCGGGGCAGAGGTGCAGGCCCCGCATGTCGGCCTCGCGCAACAGGGCCAGGCCGTCGGCCGCGCCGTTGCCGGCGAAGCGGACCACGATGGGCTTGCGCGGAGGCTCGCCACCCAGGGCTTCGAGCATGGAACTTGCCACCTTGTGGCAGGACAGGATGCCGCCGAAGATGTTGATGAAGACCATGCCTACGCGCTCGTCGTCGAAAAGGATGTCCAGGGCCGTGCGCATGGCCGCGCTGTCTGCACCGCCGCCCAGGTCCAGAAAGTTGGCGGCCTCCAGGCCCGAGTAGTTGAGGATGTCCATGCTGGCCATGGCCAGGCCTGCGCCGTTGACCATCAGGCCAACGAAGCCGTCGAGCTTGTGGTAGCTCAGGCCCGCTTCGCGGGAGCGGTTCTCCTCGGCGCTCAGGTGGGCGGGTTCGAAGAAGCGGTTCAGGGACGGGTCGATGCCCACGCGGTGTCCGTCGATCTCGACCTTGCCGTCCAGGGCCAGCAGTTCGCCGCCGTCGGTCACGACCAGCGGGTTGATCTCGGCCAGGAGCAGGCGGTGGCGCAGAGTCACGTCGAAAAGGTCGGTCAGGAGGCCGCCGAAGGGTTTCATGAGTTCTTTGGGCAGGCCGAGGTGGAAGAAGATGTTGCGGACCTGGTAGGGGGCGAGCCCCGCGTCGGGCATGGCGTGCTCGACGAGGATGGTCGCCGGGTCGCAGGCCTCGATGTCGACGCCGCCCGTGCGCCCGGCCGTGACGCAGAGGCTGCGGCTCTGGCGGTCGAGGGTCACGGACAGGTACATCTCCCGGCTGAAGGCTGCCTTGGGCTCGACGCGCACCAAGCGCACCCGCTCCCCCTTGATGTCCAGAGAAAAGAGACGTTCGAGCTCCGTTCGGGCCTGCTCCACGGTGTCGGCCAGGCGAATGCCCCCGGCCTTGCCGCGGCCGCCGCTCAGGACCTGGGACTTGAGGACCCAGGGCAGGGGGAAGGGGATGTCGGGGAGGCCGCCGGGCGCGAGAAGCACGCCGTGGGGGACCGGGATGCCGGATTCCTGGAAAAGCTGTTTGCTGCTGTGTTCGTTGAGCTTCATGACGCAGTCCTCGCATCGGCGGTTGTCAAATCCCATCCCTTGGACTATCACCGCGGGATGGCGCGCAGGGGGGCTTCCGGAAACGGGGCCCAGGGTTCCTCGATCTTTCAGGGGTGCATACCTGCCCTGTCTTTAAAATCAAGAAAAATCACAGCAAAAGACTATTTTTGCTCATGTAAGTCGTTAAAGATGCAACTAAACAGAATATTCATCACCTTTTGGTGCCTTTTGGCGCTGGCTGTTTGCCAGCCCCGTGCGGTCTCGGCGAGCTCGATCTCCGTTACGGACCTTGGAGTCGACAATGCGGCAGGCCAGATTTCCGTGGGGTTCAGCATCGTGGTCAACGACATGGAGCCCCTCATGGAGGCCCTGAAGAACGGCGGGGACTACGAGGTGCGCTGCACGAGCAGGCTCTACCACCGCCGGGCCGGCTTCTGGGATTCCTTCCTGTCCGAATCCGGCTACACCTGCGTCATTTCCAGCAAGCCCATCGCCCGCGAATGCCAGGTCCACGACGGCCGAGGCACGCACACGTTTTCGTTCCAGGGCCTGCAGGACCAGCTCAACCGCTACTGGTCCCGGATATCCGTCCCCATGGGTAGCTGGGATATGATCGAGCGCGGTTCGGCCTACCGGGTGGTCATGACCTTCAAGGTCACGCGCACGAACATGCCCGCCTGGGTCAGCAAGCCGCTCTTTTTCGTCACCTGGGATCTCGTCCCCGAGATCGTGTATGAGTTCGATTTCGATTTCTGAATCCGTTCTGGGGGATCATGGATAACCCGTCGCGCCTCATTCCGGTCAAGGAGCGGCCCGCCCAGGAACGCCGCAAGCGGCAGCGGGAAATTACCCTGGCCGTCATCGCCATCTTCGTCATCGTCATCCTGACCTGGATCGAACTGCGCCTGCTGGGCGTCCACTCCTACCTCTTCTTCGCCCTTTTCAACGTCAACCTGATCCTGCTCATCCTCGTCCTCTTCCTGGTCCTTCGAAACGTCATCAAGCTCATCCTCGACCGGCGAAGGCGCGTGCTGGGCTCTGGGCTCAGGGCGCGGCTGGTCCTCGTCTTCGTGACCCTCTCCATGGTCCCGACCTTCATCATGTTCATCCTGTCCATGTGGTTCGTGCAGACCTCGGTGGACTACTGGTTCCAGTCCCAGGTCGAGACGTCCATGGACCACGCCCTGGAGGTCGGTCAGGATTTCTACGCCGCGGCTGAGTCCGGGCTGGAGGCCAAGGCCCAGGGGATACTCGATCACCTGCGGGAGCGGCGCATCGCCTGGAACGCCAAGGGCGCGGACGAGGCCATGCGCGCCAAGGCGCGGGAGTACCGGCTGACTCTGGTGGGCCTTGTCTCGCCCACCCTGCAGGAGAGGAGCTGGCAGGCCGACGCGGTCTGGGACCAAGCGTGGCGCAAGGTCAAGGCCGAGGTGCCGTGGGACGACCTGTCCCGGAAGCCGTCCTACTGGGCGACGCTCCTGGCGCACCCGGACTCGGACCTCGTGGTCGGTGTCCTGCCGGTCGACGAGGCGGCTTCGGCCTATCTCGTCGTGGGCGCCGAGGTGGGGAAGGGCTTCCTGGAACGCCTGGAGCTCATCGCCAAGGGCGTGGGCGAGTACAAGCAGCTCCGCAGCCTCAAGTTCCCCCTGAAGATGACGCTCTACATGGTGCTCGGTCTCATGACCCTGCTCATCTTTCTCGGCGCGACCTGGTTCGGCTTCCGCCTGGCGCGGGAGATCAGCGCCCCTGTCCAGGCCCTGGCCGCGGGCACCCAGCGCATCGCGAAGGGCGACCTTTCGGTGCGCCTCATGGACGACTCGCGCGACGAACTCGGCCTGCTGGTCCAGTCCTTCAACAGCATGGCCGAGGACCTGGAGCAGAGCCGCCAGGGGCTGACCGAGGCCAACCGGCGCCTTCAGGAGCAGTATCAGGCCCTCATCGCCAAAAACCATTACGTGCAGGCCATTCTCGACAACATCACCTCCGGCGTGGTCTCCATCGACCGCGCGGGCCGGGTCACGACCATGAACCGTGCGGCCGAGGCCATTCTCGGCCTGGAGGGCGGAGGGCTCATCGGCAAGTCCGCCCTGGACATCCTCGGGCCCGAACACCGCAGCCTGGTGCAGGAGGTCAGCCAGCTCCTGACGAGCATCCCCGGCTCGCAGTGGCAGCGCCGGCTGGACCTGGAGGTCGACGGCGAGACCGTCAAGCTCCTGGTCAATGCCGTGGCCCTCATGGACAGCGAGGGGAGCGACTCGGGCATCGTCGCTGTCTTCGAGAACATCTCCGAGCTGGAGAAGATGCAGCGTCTGGACGCCTGGAAGGAGGTGGCCCGCCGCATCGCCCACGAGATCAAGAATCCGCTGACCCCCATCAAGCTCTCGGCCGAACGCCTGGAGCGCAAGTTCGGCCAATCGGTGGAGGACCCCGTCTTCAGCCAGTGCACCGGCCTCATCGTCAGGCAGGTGGAGCACCTGCAGGAGATGGTCCGGGAGTTCTCGGCCTTCGCCAAGATGCCCGAAGTGAAGCTGGTGCGCGGCCAGATCGAGCCCATCCTGCGCGAGGCCGTGTCGGTCTTCGCCGAGAGCCATACGGCCATCCGCTGGGTCGTGCGGGTCGAGGACGTGCCGGCCGTCATGCTCGACCGCGAGGCCATGGGTCGCGCCTTCGCCAACATCCTCCTCAATGCCGCCGAGATCCTGGCGGGCCGGGAAGACGGCCGCGTGGAAACCGTCCTCTACTCCCGCAAGCGCAAGGGGCGGGTCTACATCGAGATCAGCGACAACGGGCCGGGCATCAAGCCCGAGGAGCAGTCGCGCATGTTCGAGCCTTACTATTCGACCAAACGCAGCGGCACGGGGCTGGGCCTGACCATCGTCAAGTCCATCGTCAACGACCATCACGGCCACATCCGTGTCAAACCCAACGAGCCCGCCGGCACGACCTTCGTCATCGAGTTGCCGTCGGCGCGCAGCGAGGCGTGATGAGCACCGCATCCATTCTCATCATCGACGACGAGAGGGACATCCGCGCGGCGCTGCGCGGCATTTTCGAGGACGAGGGCTGGCAGGTGTCCGAGGCCGGCAACGGGACCGAGGGTCTGGCCATGGCCCTGGACGGGGACTTCGACCTCATCTTCCTGGACATCTGGATGCCGGGCCTCGACGGCATGGGCGTGCTCGTGTCCATGCGCGAGAAGGGCGTGGACTCTCCGGTCATCATGATCTCCGGCCACGGCAACATCGAGACAGCAGTCACGGCACTCAAGAACGGAGCCTTCGACTTCATCGAGAAGCCGCTGTCCCTGGACGACACCCTGGTCGCTGCCGGCAAGGCCCTGGAACTGTCCCGCCTCAAGCGTGAGAACCGGGAGTTGCGCTCTCGCATCCGCCCCGAAGGCGTGCCGGTCATCATCGGCTCCTCGCCGGGCATCGTCCGGCTGCGTCAGCTCATCGAGCAGGTCGCGCCCACCGAGGCCTGGGTGCTCATCACCGGCGAGAACGGGACGGGCAAGGAGGTCGCGGCCAGGGCCATCCACGCGGCGAGCCGCCGCGCCGCTCGGGAGATGGTCTGCGTGAACTGCGCGGCCATCCCCGAGGAACTCATCGAGAGCGAGCTTTTCGGCCACGAGAAGGGCGCCTTCACCGGAGCCGACAAGGCGCGTAAGGGCAAGTTCGAGCTGGCGGACAAGGGGACGCTCTTCCTGGACGAAATCGCCGACATGAGCCTCAAGACCCAGGCCAAGATCCTGCGCATCCTGCAGGAGCAGAAGTTCGAGCGCGTCGGCGGGACGAAGTCCTTCCGGGTGGATGTGCGGGTCATCGCAGCCACCAACAAGGATCTGGTCAGGGAGATGACCGAGGGGCGCTTCCGCCAGGACCTCTACTATCGCCTCAACGTCTTTCCCGTCACGGTCCCGGCTCTGCGCGAGCGGGCCGAGGACATCCCCGAGATGATCGGACATTTTTCGCGGCTCATGATCGAGGAGCAGAGCCTGCAGCCCGTGCGTCTGGACCGCGAGGTCCTGGACGCGCTCACGCGGTATGCGTGGCCGGGCAACGTGCGCGAACTCAGAAACTTCGTGGAGAGGATCTACATCCTCTATCAGGGACGGGACGTGGACATCACCATGCTCCCGCCGGAATACCGCGCCGCCGCGGCCCGGGACGCCCTGGCCGAGGTGCCGGACGGGGTCACGGATTTCAAGGAGGCCCGCGCCCGGTTCGAGGAGGCCTTCCTGCGCCGGGGGCTGGCCCGCGCTGACGGCAACATCGCCCGCTTGGCCGAGGCCATCGGGCTGGAGCGGACATACCTTTACCGCAAACTCAAGACCTATGGCATCGGCATAGACGAAGGCCGTCAGCGGGACGGCCTCGGGAGGCAGTGATGGCGACGAATGACGGAAGCTCACGGGAGGGGTCGGGCTGCGCCGAGTGCGCACGGCTCAGGGGGCGGATGGAGAGCCTGCTGGAGCATCTGCGCCAGGAGCTGGAATCGCCCATTTCCTCCATCCTCGGCGTGGCCGGCCTGCTGCAGAACTCGGGCCTGAGCGGCGAGCAGGCCGAATACCTGCGGGTCATCCGTGATGCCGCCGAGGGCATGGATCTGGTCCGCCGCAGCCTGGGCGACATGGCCTGGCAGGACACCCGGAGCGCCCTGGGCGGTGAGGCCGATTTCGACCTGCGCGTGCTGGTGCACGACCTGGCCGAACTGTCCCGCATTCACGCCCGCCGCCGCAACATCCATTTCAAGGCCAATGTGGAGGATGAGGTGCCGAGCCTGGTCCGGGGTGTGCCGGGAATTGTGCGGCGCATCACCGGCGGGTTCCTAAACCGCGTACTGCATGCACCGGGCGGTTCGAACGTGTCCATGGGCCTCGGACTGGCCGAACGCGGGGAAGGGACGGTCACGGTGCGGCTGGAGGTGCGCGTCGACGCCCGGATCGAGCCCGATACCGAGTGCCAAGCCCTCAGCCGCGATCTCGCCGCCCAGCAGGACGGCTGTGCGGGGTTCGAAGCGGAAGCGGACTCCTGCGTGTTCTGGGCAACCTTCCGCCTGCCCGAGCTGCAGGCCAGGCCGTCGTCCTTCCCGCCTCCGCAGCCCATTACCGGTCGCCTCATCCTGGCCGTGGACACGGACGCAACCTGGCGCGGGGTGCTCAGGGAATACTGCTACCTCTGGGAATGCCCCTTCCTCGAAGCCCCCGACGGCCAGGCCGCCCTGGAACTGCTGCGCGAAGCCGCAGCCCGCGACGAGGTTCCGGATTTCATCCTTGCGGGTTCGAACCTCGGCAGTATGGACATGGAGGGGTTCGCCGCGGCGATCCGCACGCATCCGGAACTGGCGGAGGCCAGGCTCGTGGCTCTGCCGTCCTCGGCCCGGCCGGGGGATGCGGCGCGCATGGAGGCCGCGGGTTTCGCCGCCTACCTGTCCCGGCCTGTGGAACAGTTCCGTCTGCGCGACGCCCTGTGCCTCATTCTGGGGGCCCGCGCCCTGGGGCGCAGCATCGGCCTGGTGACCCGCCACGTCGTGGCCGAGGAGCGCAAGCGACGCAAGATCGTGCTGGTGGTCGACCCCGACCTCCAGAGCCGCGCGCTCATGGTGCGCAAGCTCGACCAGGGGGGCTACGCGCACCTCGAAGCGGGCTCCGGCGAGGAGGCGTTGCGCATGCTGCGCGACAACCCGTGCGCGCTCGTCTTTCTGGAACTGGACCTGCCCGGCATGTCCGGCCTCGACACGGCCAGGGTCATCCGCAACCCCGAAACGGGCGGGGACGTGCCGGTGATCGGCACGACGGCGCGGCTCGAGAGCGGCGATGCGGCCAGGTGCGCTTCGGCCGGCTTCAACGAGATCATGGTCAAGCCCGTGGACACCCAGGCCTTTTTCCGGGCCCTCGAAAAGTACGTCCAGCCCAACGAGCCCGGAAAGAGCGACTTCCGCGGCCAGGCCTTGGATGTGGAGCGGCTCCTCGATCAGCTGGACCACGATCAGGTGTTGCTGGCCGACGTGTTGCAGACCTTTCTGCGGGAGGGGCGCACCAGGGTGGGGGAATTCCTGCAGGCCCTGGAGCAGGGGGATTTTCCCACGGCCGAGCAGAAGTCCAGCGCCCTGCGCGGCATGGCCGGAAACATCCGGGCCGAGGGCGTGCGCGTCCTGGCGGAGATGGCCGAGCAGGCCTGCCGCCGGTCCCGCGCCGACAAGGCGGCCTCTCTGGGCGAGGAGATCATGCAGGAGTTGTGGCGCGTGGAGCAGGCCGCAGCCCTGGTCTGACAGGTCCAGGGATGGCATGCGTGCTCATTGCCGTTCATGAGGAAATGACCGCCGGAGTAATCCGGCACCATTCGAAGAGGTCCCGCCCGGCCCGCCGTGAATCATCCCGGCGGGCCGCCTGCGTTTACAGCCCGAGCTTCCCGCGCCTGTACCTGAACGTGTCCCGCGACACGTTCAGGAGCCTGGCGGCCTGGGACTCGTTCCCGTCGGCCAGGCCCAGGGCCTGCTCGTAGTAATCGCGCTCCAGTCGCTGCAGCAGGGCCGGCAGGTCCACGCCCGCCCCGGTCAGGGGCGTCATGCCGGTTGCTTCCTCATCGGGCGCGCATCCGTCGCGCAGGCCCAGGTCCGCGGCGTCCAGCTCCGGGCCGCAGGCCATGAGGGCGGCGCGTTCCATGATGTTGCGCAGTTCGCGCACGTTGCCGGTCCAGTCGTGGTGCAGCAGGGCCTGGCGGGCGGAGTCCGTCAGAGCCGTGAATTTCTTGCCGAACTTCTCGCCGTACTGATGCAGGAAGAGCTTGGCCAGGGGCAGGATGTCCTCGCGGCGGCTGGCCAGGGACGGCACGCGGATGCGCACCACGGCCAGGCGGTAGAACAGGTCCTGTCGGAAGGTCCCGCGGGCGACCATGTCTTCCAAGTCGCGGTTGGTGGCCGCCAGGACGCGCGTGCGCACCGTGCGCTTGGCCGTTGAGCCCAGGGGGTAGAACTCGCCGTGCTGCAGGAAGCGCAGCAGCTTGGCCTGGGCGCTGGGCGGCAGTTCGCCGATCTCGTCCAAAAACAGCGTTCCCCCGGCGGCCTCCTCGACCAGACCGGCCTTGCCCTTCTTGCCGGCGCCGCTGAAGGCCCCCGGCGCGTACCCGAACAGTTCGCTCTCGATGAGCTCCCCCGGCATGGCCGCGCAGTTGACCGTGACCAGGGGGCCGCGGAAATTGGGGCTGCGGTGGTGGATGGAGCTGGCCACGAGCTCCTTGCCCGTGCCCGTGGCGCCTTCGATGAGGACCGGCGTGTCGGGGCTGACCGCAACCTTGGCCACGGTTTGCACCACGTCCGTCAGGGCCTCGCTCTCGGCCACGAAGAAGGGGATCTGCTCGCGCAGGGCCTTGTCCTGCAGCTCCCGGATCTCCTTGCCCAGGCGGATGGAGCTGCCGGCGCGCTCCAGGCAGAGCTTGAGGGCGTCCATGCGCAGGGGTTTGACCAGATAGTCGAAGGCGCCGCGCTTCATGGCCGAGATGACCGTGTCCAGGTCCTCGAAGGCCGTGATCATGACCACGGCCGCGTGGGGCGCCAGCCTGCGGATGCCGTCCAGAACGTCCAGGCCGCTCAAGTCCGGCAGGCCGATGTCGAGGAGTACCAGGTCCGGGTTCAGGCCCGCCAGGTCGGCCAGGGCCTCCTTGCCCGTGGCCCGGGTGGAGACGTCGTACCGGCGGCCGAGGGTCATGGACAGGCTGTCGCGGATGGACTCCTCGTCGTCGATGATGAGCAGGGAATAGTTCATGGGTGCTCCGGGGCCGGAAGGGGGAATTCCAGCCTGAATTCGGCCCCGCCCAGGGGGCTCTCGGCCACGCGGATGACGCCGCGGTGGTCCGCGACGATGCGCTGCACGATGGACAGGCCGATGCCCGTGCCGTCGCTGGCCGTGGTGAAGAAGGGATCGAAGACGCGCTCCCGGTCCGCCTTGGCAATGCCCGGCCCCGTGTCGCCGACGGTCAGCAGGACATGGTCCTCGGCCGCGTCGATGCGGATCTCGACGCGCTTTTCGCCATCGCCCAGGCGCACGGCGCGGGCGGCGTTGTCGACGATGTTGACCACGGCCTGTTCGAGCTGCATGCGGTCGCCGCGGATCATGGGGGCCGGGTCGAGGCGCGTGACCACATCCACGCCGGCCTTGCGCAGGGTCGGGGCCAGCAGGCCCAGGGCCTCCTGCACGGGGGCCGACAGATCCAGAAGCTCCAGGCGGGGGGTGCCGGGCTTGGAGAAGTCGAGCACGCGGCGGATGACGGACTCCATCTTGCCGGCGGCCTTGCGGATCTTTTCGATGGTCGCGCGCAGCACGCTGGCCGGTCCGTCTTCGGTCAGCTCGGCGCAGATCTCCTCCATGGCGTAGAGGTAGGCGTGGATGCCCGTCAGGGGGTTGCGGATCTCGTGGGCGATGCCGGCGGCCATGCGGCCCAGGGAGTTGATCTTGTCCAGGAGCATGATCTGTCGGGCCATGCGGCGCGAGGCCGTGACGTCGGCCATGAACACGGCCACGCGCGTGACGCGGCCCGCGTCGTCGAAGACGGGGTAGATGTGCAGGTCCAGGTCCTCGTCCTGTCCGTATTCCGCGATGGAGCCCGCCTCGCCGCCGGCGAAGACGGCGTCCACGGCCTGCCGCAGGCGCGCGCAGCGCTCGGGGGGCAGGATGTCGAACAGGGACTGGCCGATGAGGGACTCGCGGATGGTGCCCAGGCGCGAGGCGCCGGTGTCGTTGATGTCGAGGAGGATGCCTGCCTGGTCCATGAGCAGCAGGGTCTCGGTGGGGGCGTTGATGAGGGCGCGGGCCTTGGCCTCGCGGTCGCGGATCTGGGCCTCGGCCAGGCGGCGCTGTTCGACCTCGAAGAGCAGGTCGCTGGTGCGGCGTTCGACTTCTATCTCCAGGCGCGCCCGTGCCTTGCGCAGGTCGCCTTCGGCGCGGATGCGCTCGCCGACCTCCCGCTCGAGTTCGTCGTTGGCCGCCCGCAGGTGCCCGGTGCGGGCCCTGACCGCCTCCTCCAGCTGCTCTTTGTGGCGGCGCAGCACCTCCTGGGCCTCCTGGCGGCGGCGGATGGCGCTGACGAGCATGGCCACGGCGGCCAGGAGCACGGCCACGCCGACCGTGGCCGTCCAGATGTAGCGCTTGTCGATCTGGTAGAAGCGCGCCGGTTGGTTCAGGATCTGGCTGCCCTCGGGCAGCAGGGATTCGGCGATGCCGAACCGCCGCAGCTGGATGTAGTCGAAGATGAAGCGCGACGGGGTCTGCGTGTCCACGGGGATGGAGTCCGGGTCGGTCCCGTTCAGGACGCGCATGGCCAGCCTGGCCACGCGTTCGCCCTCGGCCCGGCCCTCGACCATCCGCCCGCCCACGCAGCCCGTGCCCATCTCGAAGTCCCAGAAGCCGTAGATGGGCACCTTGGCGTAGGTCGAGAGGAAGAGGTTCTTGCCGCGGTAGTCCACCAGCACGCCTTCCTCGTTGCGCATGACGCCGTGCACGAAGATGATCTGTCCGGGCCCCAGCTGCGCCAGGCGGGTGCGCAGTTCCTGGGCCGGCAGGTTGTTCCAGTAGGTGAAGCGGATGCCGGGGAACTGCGCCTCCAGGGCGCGCAGGGACTGGTCCGTGAGCAGGTCGGTGATGGACTGGTCCGCGCCGATGACCACGAACTCGCGCGTCCCCGGGTGCAGGCCCAGGGCCGTGCGCATGGTTTCGGCGAAGGGCGGGTTCTCGGCCAGGCCCGTGATGCGGGTCTGACCGCGCAGTTGCTCGGGGCGGAAATCGTTGACCCCGCAGAAGACCACGGGCGCGCCTCGGAAGATGCTGTCGCGGTATTCGAGGACGAAGTTCAGGGCGTCGTTGTCCGTGGTCACGATGAGGTTGAAGACGCTCTCGGACAATTTGTGCCCCAGCAGGGCGGCCTGCAGGGACAGGTAGGACGTATCGGTGTTGCGTTTGGTGTCCAGGTACTCGACCCACAGCAGGGCCTGGGGCATTTCGGCGCGGAAGGTCTCCTGGATGCCGGTGTTGAGGGTGTCGGTCCAGGACAGGCCCGGATGGTAGGAGTGCAGCAGGAGCACGTTCTGCGATCTGGCCTGCGCGGGTGCGGGGGCCAGAAACAGCAGCAGGGACAGCAGGACGGTGAGGATGACACGCGGCATGTTGCGGGTGTATGCCCAAACGGCGCGGCATTCAAGCCCGTGCGCGAACGTCCTTGACAGGGGTGGGCGTTGGGAATAACGGTCTGTGTTTCCTTGCTCGCTCGAAGTGAATGGGCGGGCTACCACCCACAAGGAGGATTCTGTAATGACCAGGTACGAGGAACTGCTCCTGCTCAGCCCGGAGCTCGGCACCGATGAGTGCCGCGAGATCATCAACAACCTGAGCGCCGTTGTCGAACGCGAGGGCGGAAACGTCCTGAAGATCGACGACTGGGGCGTCAAGGATACGGCCTACCCGGTGCGCAAGTTCAACCGCGGCCGGTACATCCGCATGGAAATGAGCATGCCCGGCAAGGCTGTGGCCGAACTGGAACGCAACGTGCGTATCGCCGACGGCGTGTTCAAATTCATCACCGTGAAGCTCGCCGACACCCCCGTCGAGACCACCGAGGAGGCCTAAGATGTCTTTCAAGAAGAAGTTCGCACCCCGGAGAAAGTACTGCCGTTTCTGCGAGAACCCCGAGATTCCACTCGATTACAAGCACCCCGAGATCCTGAAGGACTTCGTGACCGATCGCGGCAAGATCATCGCCAGCCGCATCACCGGATCCTGCGCCAAGCACCAGCGGGCCATCACCCGCGAGGTCAAGCGCGCACGTCAGATGGCGCTGTTGTTCTACACGGCCACCCACAGCACGGACGTGCTCAAAAAATCCAGAGTCTAGGAGAGTAGGTCATGAAGGTCATTTTGCGAGCAGACGTGGATAATCTGGGCCGCCTCGGCGACATCGTCGCCGTCAAGCCCGGTTACGGCAGAAATTACCTCTTGCCGCAGGGTCTGGCTTCCCTGGCGACTCCCGGCAACCTGAAGGTCTTCGAGCAGGAGCGCCGCAAGCTGCAGGCCATGAACGACGCCGTCAAGGCCGATGCTTCCGCCCTGGCAGCCAAGATCGAGGCCGCCAAGGTGGTCATCGAGGTGCGCACGGGCGACGGCGACAAGCTTTACGGCTCCGTCACCTCCCCCCAGATCGCGGCCATCCTGGCCGAGCAGGGCGTCGACGTGGATCGCCGCAAGATCCAGCTCGACGAGGGCATTCGCTCCCTGGGCGAGTACATCATTGAAGTGAAGCTGCACCCCGAGGTCGTGGCCAAGCTCACCGTGAACGTCATCAAGCACGGCAAGGCCGAGCAGGTGACCGAAGCCGCGGTGGAGACCGATGCAACCGAAGAAGCCGCCGCAGAATAAGTTCGGGCAGCGCCTCGGAACGCAAATCCAACCGGAAGAGGCCTTGCAAAAGGCCTCTTCTGATTTGTTGCGCCGTATACCCCCGCACAACACCGAAGCCGAACAGGCTGTGCTGGGCGGGGTTTTTTTGCGCAACGACATCTTTCACACCCTGGTCGACGTCATTTCCGACGAGGACTTTTACTCGCCGGTGCACAAGACCATCTACCAGGCCTTCCAGGAACTCTACCGCCGCCGTGAGCCGGCCGACCTGGTCACCGTGGCGGAACACCTCAAGACCCGCGGCCAGCTCGACGAGGTCGGCGGCACCGTCTACCTGGCCTCCCTGGCCGAGTCCGTGGCCTCGGCATCCAACGCCGTGTACCACGCTCAGATCGTGCGGGACAAGGCCGTGCGCCGGCGGCTCATCCAGACCTCCTCGGAGATCCTGACCAGCTGCTTCGAGGCCGGCGAGGAGACCGAATCCCTCCTGGACCAGGCCGAGCAGCAGATCTTCTCCATCGCCGAGTCCAAGGGCAAGCCCGCCTTCACGAGCAGCAAGGACCTGGTCCAGCGCGTCTTCGAACAGCTCGAGACGCGGGCCGGGCAGGGCGAGCTGGTGACCGGCGTGCCCACGAGCTACACGGATTTCGACCACATGACCGCGGGCCTGCAGAAGTCGGACCTCATCATCCTGGCGGCCCGCCCGTCCATGGGCAAGACGGCCCTGGCCCTGAACATGGGCATGCGCGCGGCCATCCGCCACGACGTGCCCGTGGCCGTCTTCTCCCTGGAAATGTCCATGGACCAGCTCATGATGCGCCTGCTGGGCTGCCACGGCCGCGTGGACCTGAGCCGCCTGCGCAGCGGCTATCTGAACGACGAGGACTGGAGCCGGCTCTACCAGGCCGCCGACGACCTGTCGCGGGCGCCGATCTACATCGACGACACGCCGGCCCTCTCGACCATGGAGATCCGGGCCCGCAGCCGCCGCCTCAAGGCCGAGAAGGGCGTGGGCCTCATCATCGTCGACTACCTCCAGCTCATGCGCTCCAGCCACAAGAGCGACTCGCGCGAGCAGGAGATCTCGGACATTTCCCGGAACCTGAAGGCCCTGGCCAAGGAGCTGGAAGTCCCGGTCATCGCCCTGTCGCAGCTCAACCGCAAGGTCGAGGAGCGCTCGGACAAGCGTCCCATGATCTCGGACCTGCGCGAGTCCGGCGCCATCGAGCAGGACGCCGACGTCATCGTCTTCATCTACCGCGACGCGGCCTACAACAAGGCCGAGGACAACCCGAACAAGAACATCGCCGAAATCATCATCGGCAAGCAGCGCAACGGCCCCGTCGGCATGCTGCGCCTGGCTTATTTCGGCCAGTACACCGTGTTCGAAAACCTCACGGAAGTGGGACTGCCGTCCGAGGACGGCGGCGCGTACTGACCTTCTCCGCCACCCTCAACTTTTGCGGATGCCGTCATGAAAGCCTATTGTCCTGAAGAGTTTTTCTCGCGCAGCCAGCTCGACAACGTCCAGAAGACGCGCCTGACCACCACCCTCGAACGCGCGGCCCGCTCGGAGTTCTATTCCCGCCGCTTCGCCGAGGCCGGCATCGACCTGACCGCGATCACCTCCGCGGACGACATCGTCAAGCTGCCCTTCACCACCAAGGACGACCTGCGCAGCGCATACCCTGCGCGCATGCTGACCCGTCCCGTGACGGACATGATCCGCCTGCACGCCTCCTCGGGCACCACGGGCTCGGCCACGGTCATCTACTACACGCGAAACGACGTCGATTCCTGGGCCGACCTCATGGCGCGCTGCATGCACATGATCGGCATCCGGGCCGAGGACACCTTTCAGAACATGTCGGGCTACGGCCTCTTCACCGGCGGTCTGGGCATCCACTACGGCGCCGAGCGCCTGGGCTGTCTGACCATCCCGGCCGGAGCCGGCAACTCCAAGCGTCAGCTCAAGCTCCTGGAGGATTTCAAGGTCTCGGCCATCCACATCATCCCGTCCTACGCGCTGCACCTGGGCACGGTGAAGGAGGAGCTCGGCTACGGGCCCGACCGCCTGAACGTGCGTGTGGCCCTCATCGGCGCCGAGCCGCACACCGAGGCCATCCGCCGGCGCATCGAGGAGGTCTGGGGCCTCAAGGCCTACAACTCCTACGGATTGTCCGAGATGAACGGCCCCGGCGTGGCCTTCGAGTGCCTGGAGCAAAACGGCATGCACATCTGGGAGGACGCCTACCTGGCCGAGATCGTCGACCCCGAAACGGGCGAGCGTCTGCCCGACGGCGAGATCGGCGAACTCGTCATCACCACCCTGTGCCGAGAGGGCATGCCGCTCATCCGCTACCGCACCAAGGACCTGACGCGCTTCCTGCCCGGCGACTGCCCCTGCGGCCGCACGCACCGGCGTCTGGACCGCATCAAGGGCCGCGCCGACGACATGATCATCCTCAAGGGCGTGAACATCTACCCCATGCAGGTCGAGCAGGTGCTCATGAGCATCCCGGAAGTGGGGCAGAACTACCTCATCGTGCTGGAGCGCGAAGGGTATCTGGATCAGATGCGGGTCAAGGTGGAGGTCAAGGAGGAGTTCTTCGTTGAGGACATGCGCGAACTGAAGGCGTTGCAGAGCCGCATCAGCTCGAGGCTGCGCGACGAGATCCTCATCACGGCGCGCATCGACCTGGTGGAGCAGAACTCCCTGCCCAAGTCCGAGGGCAAGGCCCAGCGGGTGCTGGATCTGCGGGAATAGGCAGAACGGTCAAGATTGGAATCTTCTTCCGGGCACATTCAGGCCCGCGGGCAGGCATGGTATTTCCCTTCGGGAGGGTGGCGCCGGATTTTAGGATCGTTTCGGCGTCATTCCCGCGAAGGCGGGAATCCATGCCTTTTTGATGTGCTTGTGGATTCCCGCCTTCGCGGGAATGACGCCGGCTCGTGACGCTAGGTGCGTGCGGCTTCATTTTGGCTGCTGCCGGGATGTGCCGCCAGCCTATTCGTACTGGGTCACGGCGCAGGACATGCCTTTCTTTTCGGCTTCCATGCACTGGTTCAGGGCGTCCTCGCGGGAACGCTCCAGGGCGAACTGGATTTCCACGCCGCTGACGAGTTCCTGCTCGAAGACCTTCAGCGGTTCCTGCAGCCCCAGCAGCAGGCTCACCTGCCGGATCTGTTCCGGATTGGTGAGGGGGCCGATGGTGCCGACGAAGGGGCGGAAGACGACCTGCGTGTCCTTGAGGTCGTGCTCCCGGCCGTAGTCCCTGGCCTGCTCGAAGCTTTCGAAGCGTCCGACGAACAGTGAGAAGCTGGCCGGCGTCCCGCTTTCGCGGTTCCAGAACAGGTTTTGGTCCAGATCCTTGAAGCGGGGCAGATGCAGGAGCAGGGCCTCCATGGTCGCGAAGGACCCGAGCTGGACGGAATACGGGCCGTCCTTGGTGCGTTTGCGGAAGACCGTCTTGGCCACGCTCTGCATGACGGGACCGGCGGGTCGGGCCTCCAGCTGCGGGACGGGTGGCGTGGATGTCGCTTCGCGCGGCGCGTCGCCGGATCTGAAGACCATGTCCATGATGCGCAGGTCCGGCATGAGCCAGGACAGGAAGAAGACGAGCAGTCCGATGATGCCGCACATGCTCAGGACCAGGACAAGCCCGCCCCAGCGCGGCATCCTGGCGCCCATGTGCTGGGTGGGCGCAGGGGCGGCGGAGGGCGCCGCCTGCATCGTGGAGGCGGTTTCCGAGGCGCACTCCAACACTTCTTCGGCGTTGCAGGCCTCTTTGGTGCTGAGCGCCCGCAGCGCAAGGGTCACGGTCAGCATGCGCAGGATGCCGATGACGCCGGCGGCCTTCTTGATCAGGGGTTCGGGGTTGGAAATGAGGTCGGCGGCCAGGCCGGCGTTTTCGAGCAAAAAGCCGATGTATTCACGGGATTGTTCCCGGGTCAGCTTGGGCAGGGTCCAGACGGCGCCGAGCATGGCGTAGATGGCCCTGTTTTCCGGGCGGGCCAGGCGGTGGACGATCTCGCCGTTGCCCACCAGCACCACCTGCAGCCCGCTCTGGTGCTGCTTGGCCAGTCCGAAGAGGCTCCCCAGGAAGGCAAAGTCGCCGTCCGTGAGGAGATGGGCGTTGTCGATGAACAGGACCAGGCGTTTCTTTTCCCGCAAAAGCTTGGACAGGACCGGCTTGCTCTCTCCTTCGGGAGTCGTGTGCAGCATCAGGATGTGGAAAAGGGTCTGTTCCGTCGATGCGACAAGGCTCAGCGTTTCGATGTCGATGGCCGTCTTCAGCCGCTCCAGGAATGCCGTCTTGCCGGACTTGGGGAACCCGATGACGCAACTCAAAGGGCGCAGGCTTTGTATCTCATGCAGGACAGAGTCGAATACGTCCTCCAGTTGCGGAGTCGTGAAGTGCAGCGTAGCGCCGGATGCAGTGTCGAAAGGGGAATCGGTCATGTGATGGATTGGTTCCGGAAATCCGATTTTTTGTCCCAATGCTGAAATTTTCTGGTATTCTGACCTCTTCAATTAGGTGTTGACGGAATTCTATGCAAGCTTTTTTTGAAATATCCCGCTATTATGCGCGCTTTGGCGGTTCGCGATGACCTTTTCGCTCCCCTTTTTCGCCTTGTCCATGGCCATGCTCCTGTGGGGCAGTTCCTTCGTAGCCTTCAAGTATGCGGTCATGACCTTCGACCCCATCGTGGTCGTTTTCACGCGCATGTCCGTCTCGGCGGCGCTCTTTCTGTTGGTTCTTCCAGCGTGGCGGCCGCGTTCCATCAAACGCGGCGACGTCTGGTTCATGGTCTTCATGGCCCTGTGCGAGCCGTGCCTGTACTTCGTCTTCGAAGGCCAGGCTCTGACCCTGACCACGGCCTCCCAGGCCGGGATGGTCGCGGCCACGCTGCCCGTCCTGGTGGCGGTCTGCGCAGGGTTCCTGCTGGGCGAGCGCCTTTCGAGGCGCTCCTGGATAGGCCTGCTCCTGGCCCTGGCCGGGGTGGCCTGGGTCAGCCTGACCGGGACCGCCACCGAGGTCGCGCCGCGGCCCGTGCTCGGCAATTTCCTGGAGCTCGCGGCCATGCTCTGTGCGGCCGGGTATACGGTCAGCATGAAGAAGCTCTGCGCCAGCTATTCCCCCTGGTTCCTGACGGCGGTGCAGTCCCTGGTCGGGACCGTGTTCTTCCTGCCGCTGCTCTTTCTCCCTTCGACGGATCTGCCCCAGGCCTTTCCTGCCGGTCCGAGCATGGCCGTCATGTACCTGGCCGTGGGCATCAGCATCGGCGCGTACGGGCTCTACAACTTCGGGATCAGCAGGCTCCCGGCCTGGCAGGCCTCGGCCTTCGTCAACCTCATCCCCGTCATCTCCATGCTGCTGGGCTGGGCCTGGCTGGGGGAAAGCCTCAACGCCGCCCAGTTGGCCGGCGTTGCGGTGGTCTTCGGCGGGGTGGTCCTGAGCCAGGAGTGGGGCGGGGCTGACAAAGACGGCGCCCCCGGCCGCGTTGTGGCGGACGAGGGCGTCGATGAGGAAGGCGCGTTGCCGCAGCCTCTGGGCGTGATGAAGGAGGCCATGGCTCCGGTGCGGCGCCGGAAGTGAGTCCGGGGCCTTCCCGTCCCCGGCTCCCGCGCTGCAGAGGGGCTAGAGCTTGCCAAGGCCCATGGGCGCCGCGGCGGGCGTGATTCTCTCCTCGCTGACCTGACCGTCCCTGGCCACGATGGCCCGCGTGCAGGGGATGTCCCGGCCGCTCTTGGCCAGGGCCTGGCCGACGATGCGCGACAGGCCGGAGCAGCAGGGCACTTCCATTTCAAGCACCGTGATGGAGTTGATGCGGTTCTGGGCGAAGACCTGGCTCAGGCGTTCCACATATTCGGCGGCGTTGTCGAACTTGGGGCAACCGAGCATGATGGTCCGCCCGGCCAGGAAGCGGCCGTGGAAGTCCGGCGTGGCCACGGGGCAGCAGTCGCCGGCGATGAGCAGGTCGGCGTCCTGCAGGAACGGCGCGTGGGGCGGGATGAGCCGGATCTGGATGGGCCAGTGGGAGAGGGCCGAGCCGACCTGGCCGGACGGGACGTTGGCCCGGTCACAGGGCGTCATCCGCATCATGCCGGCCGAGGGGCAGCCGCCGTGGGCGGGCTTCATGGTCTGGACCTGGGCCGAGGGGCAACCGCCGTGCCCGGTGCCGTGGCCGTGACCCTGGGGGGCGACGCCGCCCGTGCGGCGTACGTGCTCCATGGCAGCCTCCTCGTCGAAATCTTCGGCCTCGCGCTCGATGATGTGCAGGGCGTCCTCGGGGCAGTGCCCGATGCAGGCCCCGAGGCCGTCACAAAACATGTCCTTCACGATCTTGGCCTTGCCGTCGATGATGGCCAGAGCCCCTTCCGCACACCCGGTCACACACTGGCCGCAGCCCGTGCACTTTTCTTCGTCTATTTCGATGATCTTGCGTATCATGGTTTTTCTCCTCCGCTGTTGTTTGCGTGAGTCCTGTCTAGGGGCTTTGTGATAAGGCCGCTTTGAGCCATGTCAAAAACGCGGAGATTGTTATTCGACGAAATCAGTATCGAGCTCCATTGGACTACAGGGTGTTTCTGTAAAACTCGATGTGTTGGAAATGAAAAAGCCCGCGCGAACCTTTCGGTCCGGCGGGTTTTCTTGCGTCCGGGGTTTCCCTGCCTTACGCTTCCGTCGGCGCGGGCTGGGGTTTGGGGGCCGGTTTGGCGGGAGTCTTGCGGTTGATTCGTTCCTGCAGGCGCTGGGCGGCGAGGTGGGTTTCGCCGGGGGCCGCCAGAAAGAGCATTTCGCCCTTGGGGGAGAACCAGTGCCAGCCTTCGGGCTTGGTCAGGAGCATGGCGCCCTTGCGTTCGAGGTATTCCAGGTCGCGGCCTTCCTCGACGGCGGCCTGGAGCTGGATCTGCAGGTTGTCCGTCTCCAGGACGATGGAGGCCGTGCGGAAGAGCTCGAAGGCGCCGTGGGAGATGTCCATGAGCAGGCCCTGGTCGGGGGTCTTCTTCGTGGTCAGGGCCTTTTCCAGTTCCAGAAGGTCCTTCTTCAGATCCTTCAGCTCAGCGATGGCCATGTCCCGGGCCACGTCTCCCTGTTCCTTGATGGTCTTGGCCAGCTGGTTCTGCAACACCTTGCTCATGCGCGCTCCTTCATGCCGTTGGCGGTTTCACGTCTACAGAATCTGTCCCAGAAACTCCTTGGTCCGTTCGTGCGTCGGCGCGGTGAAGAAATGTTCGGGCGCGCCTTCCTCCAGTATTTCCCCCTTGTCCATGAAAAGGACACGGTCCGCAACCTCTCGGGCGAAGCCCATTTCGTGAGTGACCACGACCATGGTCATGCCCTCTCGGGCCAGGTTCTTCATGACGTCCAGCACCTCGCCGACCATCTCCGGGTCCAGGGCCGAGGTGGGTTCGTCGAAGAGCATGATCTTCGGGTCCATGGCCAGGGAGCGCGCGATGGCCACGCGTTGCTGCTGGCCGCCCGAGAGCTGGTCCGGCTTGACGGCGAACTTCTCGGAGATGCCGACCTTCTCCAAGAGGGCCATGCCCTTGGCCTCGGCCTCCTGCTTGGAGCGCCCGCGCACCGTCATCTGGGCCATGGTCAGGTTCTCAAGGACCGTCTTGTGGGGGAAGAGGTTGAAGGACTGGAAGACCATGCCGACTTCGGCGCGGATGGCGTTGATGTCGCACTTGGGGTCGAGGATGTCCACGCCGTCGATGATGATGTGCCCGGAATCGGCGTACTCCAGGCGGTTCAGGCAGCGCAGGAAGGTGGATTTGCCCGAGCCCGAGGGCCCGATGATGACGACCACCTCGCCCGGCGCCACGGAACAGGAGACCCGGTTCAGGGCCTGCAGCCGTTCGGGGGTGTAGAAGAACTTGTCGATGCTCTGGACGTCGATGATGGGGGGCGTGTGCATGGTGTTCCTCTAGATGGCCTTGCGTTCGAGATACTGCACGAACATGGACAGGGTGAAGGTCAGGATCAGGTACAGGATCGCGCACACGATCCAGATCTCGAAGGGCTGTAGGGAGGAGGACACGACCTCGCGCGAGGCCTTGGTCAGTTCGCGGATGGACAGCACGCCCAAAAGCGAGGAGTCCTTGACCAGGCTGATGAACTGGCCGGCCAGGGGCGGCAGGATGCGCCGGAAGGCCTGGGGCAGGATGACCTTGCGCATGGCCTTGGCGTAGGTCATGCCCAGGGAGCGGGCCGCCTCCATCTGGCCGCGGTGCACCGACTGGATGCCGGCGCGCACGATCTCGGCCGTGTAGGCGCCAGTGAAGATGGCCAGGGCCATGACGCCGAACCACAGAGGCGGAATCTGCCCGAAGCCTGACTGGGCCAGGATGGAGTTGATGACCGTGCCAACCACGAAGTACCACAGGAAAATCTGCACCAGCAAAGGCGAGCCGCGGATGAGCTCGATGTAGGTGATGGCGCCCCAGCGCAGGGCCGGGTTGTCGGAGATGCGCGCCAGACCCGTGAACAGACCCAGGACTATGCCGAAGATGATGGCCAGGAAGCTGACCTCCAGGGTCAGCCACAGGCCCTCGACCAGGATGCCCGGCTTCCAGTGGGTGTAGAAGCCGATGTTGTCGCCGGCGTAGACGTGGTCGCCCGAGGAGAGCAGGAGCGACTCCTTGGGCAGTTCGTGGGTCTCCTCGCCGTCGTCGCCCCTGACGAGGACGCGCACGTTCTTGCCTTCGGCGCCGGCCGGGTCGATGGAGACGATCTTGCCTTCCATCTCCGCGCGGATGGTCACCTTTTCCTCATAGAGGAAATACTGCGGCACGCGGTTCCATCTCCAGATGTACTCCACCTTCTTGGTGGCGAAGTAGAGGAGAGCCATGCTGCCGCACAGGCCGAGGATGAAGAAGATGCTCCAGAACTGGTAGTAAAATTTGCTTTTGGGCCGGTCGAGTCCCGTGTACGTGGCCATTATCCGTCCTGCTGCTGATGAATCGTAAAAACGAGGGATCCGGCCCTTGAGCCGGATCCCGTATGCTTGCTTACTGCACGTCCTTGAGCCACTCGGTGCCCTTGATCCACTTGTTGTAGATGTCGTCGTAGCGGCCGTCGTTCTTGATCTGGGCCAGGAAGTTGTCCAGCCAGTTCAGGAAGTCCGGGTCGCCCTTCTTGATGCCGAAGCCCAGGGGCTCGTAGGTGAAGACCTTGTCCAGCAGGACCAGGTTCTTGCCGCCCTGCTGGGCCATGAAGACGACGTTGAAGGGCAGGTCGTAGACGAAGGCGTCGGCCTGGCCGTTGACCACTTCCATGGCGCCGTCGGATTCCTTCTCGAAGCTCTTGTACTGGGCCTTGGGGATCATGCGCTTGGTGGCCTGCTCGCCGGTGGTGCCGATGCGGGAGGCGACGGTGAACTTGGGATCGTTCAGGTCCTTGTAGGACTTGATGGTCCCTTCATGCTTCTTGTTCAGCAGGATGGCCTGGCCGACGACGATGTAGGGCTCGGCGAAGTTGATCTGCAGGTTGCGTTCCTGGTTCACGGTCATGCCGGAGATGATGATGTCGAACTTGTCGGACATCAGCGCCGGGATGATGCCGTCGTAGTCGGTGTTGACGATCTTCAGCTTCACGCCCATGGCCTTGGCCATTTCCTTGGCCATGTCCACGTCGAAGCCGACGATCTCGCCCTTCTTGTCGGTCATCTCGAAGGGCAGGTAGCCGGCGTCGAGGCCCACGCGCAGTTCGCCGCGCTTCAGGATTTCGTTCAGGGTGGATTTCTCGGCCAGCTCGTGGTCGGCGGCGAGAACAGGCATGGCCGCGAAGGCGGTCAGGAGCAGGGCCACAACAACTTTCGTCACAAAACGCATAATGCCTCCTGGTTGGTTGGAAAACGTGCCCGAGTTCAGTATTTGCCCTCGGTCAGGACCTCTTTGATGATCATCCGCACCTTGCAGAATTCGCACATCGGGATTTCCTCCTCGGGCAGGCAGATGATCTTGGTCTGCTTGCACTTGGGGCAGGCGACTTCCACGAATTCACGCCTGTAACGGTCTTTGAGCAGTTCCATGATGTTCCCTCGCGTTGCTTCCCGTACGCCGGGAAGGCGAAAAATTCAAGGAAGGGCCGGTTCGAGGCGCAGGGACAGGCAGGTCAGGCCGCCGTCCATCTTGCGGTACTCGCTCGTGTCCAGTTCGACAATGGGCAGGCCAAGGGGCTCCAACAGTTCGCGGGTGCGGGCGTAGCCCGTGGGCATGATCAGGGTGCCGTTCACGAGCAGGGTGTTGGCCGCGTACTCCTCGCCCTCGGGGCAGACGATCTGCCGATAGCCCTCGATGGCCGGGTGGCCGGCGAAGTCCGCCGTGACCAGCATGGTGTCCGCGCCGACATAGTTGAGGCTCGACTTGAGGTGCAGTCCAGCCGCGACCCGAATGACGTCGCTCGCGTAGCCGTGGGCGCCCAGGATGGCGGCGAGCTGGCGCGCTCCCTCGTCGTTGGTGCGGTCTGAGACGCCGATGAAGAAGCGTTTGCCGACCTGCAGGATGTCGCCGCCGTCCAGGGTGCCGGGTGCCTCGATGCGGGCCAGGGAACGGTAGGCGGACAGGGCCTCCTCGATATGGGTCGTCTCGCCAGCGCGTGACGGCGCGCCGGGACGGGTGATGACGGCCACCTCGCGCACGACCACGGCCGTGTCCTCCACGAAGCAGGCGTCCGGGAAGCCGGGGGTCGCGGGCAACACATCGACCGCGAGGCCCAGGGAGCGCAGGCAGTCGACGTAGGCGGCGTGCTGGGACAGGGTCAGGTCCATGTCCGGAGCGGCCGCGGCGGAGGTGGTCAGGCCCAGGGGATAGTCCGGGCCGGGAACGCGGGTGATGGCGTGGGAAAACATCTGGTATCCTTCCTGCTTGAAGTTCGAATCCGGACTTCCAAGCAAGAAAAATCTTCTTTGGCAAGCATTATTCGTCGTCGGAAATGCGGTTCTTTCGGGACAGGAGATCCTCGACGGCTTCGGCTTCCCTGGACGCGGTGTCGGCCCGCCGGATGATCTTGGACCCGAATTTGTCCCGGATGCGGTCCATGGTCTGGTCCAACTGTCGGTCGCGTCCCCGGCCGGAATCTTCCGCCAAGGGAAGTGCGGCCTGCACTGCCCGGAAATTGGACACGCCCAGGCCGATGAGCCGCACGGGCTTGGGCAGTTTTTCGGCGGCCAGGAGGCGGCGCGCGGCCTGGTAAATCTCCGCCGTGATGTCCGTGGGCCTGAGCAGGGTTTTGCTGCGGGTGATGGCCGTGAAGTCGTGGAACTTGATCTTGAGGGTGACCGTCAGCCCTTTCTTGGCCATGGACCGCAGCTCCCGCCCGACGCGCTCGGCCTGTGTCAGGAGCCAGCGCTCCAGCAGCGCCCGGTCAAGGGTGTCGCGATCCAGGGTGTTCTCGGCGCTGCAGGACTTGGCGTCGCTGTGCGGCACTACGGGAGAGTCGTCGAGGCCCAGCGCCCGGTCGTGCAGGAACGCGCCACGCCGGCCCAGGCTCCGCTCCCAATGATCACGCGGGTGAGCCAGAACGTCGGACACGTTCTTCACCCCGATGTGGGCGAGCTCTTCGAGCATGCGCGGCCCCACCCCCGGAATTTTGCCCAGGGGCAGGTCGTGCAGGAAGGCGTGGACGTCGGACGACCGGATGACGGTCAGACCGTCGGGCTTGTTCCAGTCCGAGGCGATCTTGGCCAGGAACTTGTTAGGGGCGATGCCTACGGAGCACGTCAATCCGGTTCGTTCCAGAATTTCGGACTTGAGCCGTCGCGCCAAATCCTCGGGAGGGCCCAGGACGCGGCGCGTGCCGCTCACGTCCGCGTAGGCCTCGTCCACCGAGGCCTGCTCGACGACAGGGCAGATGCCCCGCATGACGTCCATGATCTGTTCCGAAACCTCCCGGTAGCGGGACATGCGCCCAGGCAGGAAAATGGCGTGGGGGCAAAGCTTTCTGGCTTGCACGATGGGCATGGCCGAGCGCACCCCGTAGCGTCTGGCTTCGTAGGACGCCGCCGAGGCCACGCCGCGCAGGGACTGGCCGATGACCACGGGCTTGCCGCGCAGTTCCGGGTTGTCCGCCTGTTCCACGGAAGTGAAGAACGCGTCCATGTCGAGGTGCAGGATGATCCGCTCGGGCGATTGATTGGGGTGTATGTCCGTCATCGGAATACGATATTCCCCCGAGTCGCAATGCCGGTCAACTCCGTTCACGAAGGTAGGGAATTTTCATTTCTCCTGTGAGGGGCTTTGACAACAAACTGTAAAAAACATAATAATGAAATCCATAGGTGTATTGGTGATTCATTATTTCAAACGGAACCGCAAACAGGGGAGTGAGCCTATGAAAGCAACAAAGCTGATCCTTTTGAGTCTGGTGCTGGTGGCGTTCGCCGTTTCAAACGGCCTCGCCGCCGAGAAGTATGTGAAGAAAGTGGACAATTTCATCATCCTCGTGGACCGTTCGGGCTCCATGGATGAAAAGTACGTAGGAACCAAGGACAAGAAAATCGTTCTGGCCAAGAGCATCCTCGAACGCATGAACGCCATGATCCCCGAGCTGGGCTACAACGGCGGTCTCAGCCTCGCTTCTTACGCAAAACCGATCCAGGGCCTCGAACCCTACGCCGCAGCCTCCTACGGCGCCTCCCTCGACAAGGTCCCGACTCTGCTTGGCAGCAACCCCACCCCGCTGGGCGACGGCCTGAAGGCCCTTGAGCCCGCCCTGCAGGGCGCCTCCGGCCGCAACGCCGTCATCATCGTGTCCGACGGTCAGGAGAACGACGGCTCCCCCGCGCTGAAGATTGCCGCCGCCATGGCTGAAAAGTACAACATCTGCTTCCATACCATCAGCTTCGCCGACACCGTCAACGGCAATCAGAAGCTGCTGGACGACATCACCGCCCTGAAGTCCTGCGGTGTCGGCGTTTCCGCCGCGCAGTTGGCCGATGACGCGGCCCTGAAGCAGTTCGTCAAGGACGTGTTCTACGATGAAGCCGCGGTCGATCCCTGCGCCCTCGACGACGACGGCGACGGCGTGGGCAACTGCGTCGACAAGTGCCCCGACACCATCAAGGGCCTGGCCGTCGACTCCAACGGTTGTCCGATCCCGGATGTCGTGCGCCTCATGGTCAACTTCGACTTCGACAAGTACAACGTCAAGCCCGAGTACCATCAGGCCCTGGCCGACTTCGCCGCGTACATGAAGAAGCAGCAGTCCTTCACCGTGGTTGAGATCGCCGGCCACACCGACTCCGTCGGCTCCGACGCCTACAACCTGAAGCTGTCCGACCGCCGCGCCAAGAGCGTGCGCGACTATCTGGTCAAGAACTTCGGCCTGGACGAGAAGCTGTTCTCCTCCAAGGGTTACGGCGAGAGCAAACCCATCGCCACCAACGACACCGAAGCGGGTCGTGCCCAGAACCGCCGCATCGAAGCCGAGCTGAAGGGCGTGTACAAGAAGAAGTAAGCCTTCCCGACGTAAGCTCAATCAAGGCGGCTCCTGACGGGGCCGCCTTTTTGTTGTCAGGACGGTCAAAGCCGCATACGCATTTCCCGGAAAGGAAACCGATCGTCCGCCAGGGCGCGCGGGAAACCGGAACAGGAAAGGGACATGCAGGAATTTGTGGAGAAGGCCCATGCGGCCGACGGAGGCCAGAGGCTAGACGCTTTTTGGCAGGGAGTGCTGGACGAGGACGGCGTGACCCGCAGCCGGGTTCAGACCTGGATTCGGGACGGCCGTGCGCGCATCGACGGGAAGGTCTGCACCAAGCCGGCGGCGAAGGTCCTTCCGGGCCAGGTGCTGAGCCTGCTGCCGGAATTTCCGGATTCGGACATCGTCCCCGTCGACGGGCCGCTGAACGTCCTGTACGCCGACGAGCACCTCGCCGTGGTGGACAAGGAGGCGGGGCTGACGGTCCATCCCGCCCCGTCCGTGAGCGGGACGACCCTGGTGCACAGGGCCGCCGCCCGCTTCCCGTCCCTGCTGGCCCTGGGCGGACAGCGGCCCGGCGTGGTCCATCGCCTCGACAAGGACACCTCGGGCCTCATGGTTCTGGCCCTGTCCGAGCCGGCCAGGCTGGCCCTGTCCGAGGGTTTCGCCTCGCGCGACGTGTCCAAGGAATACCTGGCCTTGGTGGCCGGGGTGCCGCCGGCTTCGGGCGCCGTGACCCTGCCCCTGGACCGCCACCCGACCATCAAGACGCGCATGGCCGTGGCCGAGCGGGGCGGGCGTGCTGCCGAAAGCCGCTACCGGCTCGTGTGGACGGCTCCGGACCGCACCGCCTCCCTGGTGAGGGTGCGCATCCTCACGGGCCGCACCCATCAGATCCGCGTGCACATGACCGCCCTTGGACACCCGCTGCTCGGCGACGCAGTCTACGCCGACAGGAAGACGGCCGCCCGGGCCCCGCGGCAGATGCTGCACGCCTGGCGGTTGCGCTTCCGGCATCCCACGGGCGGTGAGGAGCTGTCCTTTTCGGCTGCGCCGCCGGCCGATTTTCTTCATGTGCTGCGTGAGCTTTCCCGGGAGCGGGTCTGCATTGGTCTGACCGGGGCCGTTGGCGGCGGCAAGTCCACGGTGCGGGCGGCGGTGGAGGAGGCGGGCGTGCCGGTCTTCTGCGCGGATCGGGTCGTGGCCGGGTCCTATGCCCGCGGCGGGGAAGGCTGCGCCATCCTCGAGCATCATTTCGGGCAGCGCTTCACCGCCGCGGACGGTGGCGTCGACAAGGACCACTTGCGCAAGGCCATGCAGGACCCGAGCCTGCGCCGGGAGGTGGAGCGCCTCGTCCACCCCTTGGTCCGTCACGCCCTGGCTGACTTCAGGGCGCGTCACGCCGAGGACGTGACCCTGGCCGAGATCCCGCTGTTGTGCGAGGCCGGGCTGGCCGGCGAGACGAATCTGGTGGCGGCGGTCTTCTGCCCGGACGGCGTGCGCCACGAGCGCCTGCGCGGCCGGGGCTGGTCCGACGAGCGCATCGCCGAGATCGACTCCTGGCAATGGCCCCAGGCGAGGAAGGTGCGCGCCGCGCATCTGGTCATCGACAACTCCGGCTCCCTGGACGAGTTGCGGACCCGCGCCAGGTCCATGCTGACCGTGGTGCGCGACATGCTGCGCGCCCGGTCCCAGCGGGACATGGAGAAGCTGCGCGACCTCTTCGAACACCCGGACACCTTCGACGAAACGGACTGACCATGCTCCCTCTGCGCGACAACATCCCTTCCCGGCACAAGCCGTACGTCATGTGGACCCTGCTCGGGGTCAACGTCATCGTATTCCTGCTCTACGCCGGGCTTTCGCCGGCCCAGGAATTCAAGCTCTTTCATCTGCTGGGCGTGGTCCCGGCCCGTTTCTTCCACCCCGAGTGGGCCATGTGGCAGGGGTATCCCGAAAACGCCTGGCTGCCGATTTTTTCCCACATGTTCCTGCACTCGGGCTGGCTGCACCTCATCGTCAACATGTGGACCCTGTGGATCTTCGGCGACAACGTCGAGGACGTCATGGGCCCCGTGCGATTCCCGATCTTCTACCTAATCTGCGGCTTGTGCGCCCTCGGCGTGCACATGGTCACGAGCCCGAATTCCACGGTGCCCGTCGTGGGTGCCTCGGGGGCCATCGCCGGGGTCATGGGTGCCTACTTCTTCCTGTACCCCCACGCCAAAGTCGTGACCTTTCTGCCCATTCTGATCATCCCCTTCGTCTTTGAACTCCCGGCCGTCTTCTACCTCGGGGCCTGGTTCCTGACCCAGGTCTTCTCCGGGATGCTCGCCCCGGCCGGCGGGGGTGGGGTGGCCTGGTGGGCGCACATCGGCGGCTTCGTGGCCGGCATGGTGCTGCTGCGCTTCTTCCGCGACGACTCGCGCTGCTACTACTGCTACCGCTCGGAATCGTTCAAGGAGTGGAAGTAGGGCGGCTGGACATTTGGGGCCTCCTCCATTAAGCGCAATCTCTTGCCTTGACGCGCCCTCCGGGCCGCTCTCCATACCACCATAGGGATGCCACTATGCTTCAGATCGAAAACCTGCATGTCAGTATCGGCGAACGGGAAGTCCTCAAGGGGATCAACCTGAACATCGACGAAGGCGAGACCTTCATCCTCTTCGGCCCCAACGGGTCCGGCAAGACCACGCTGCTCATGACCCTCATGGGCTTCTCCGGCTACACGGTCACGGCCGGCCGGATCGTCTTCAAGGGTACGGACATCACGGCCATGCCCACCTACGAGCGCGCGCGCCTGGGGATAGGCATGTCCTTCCAGCGTCCGCCGACCATCCACGGCCTCAAGACCCGGCACCTGGTCTCCATGTGCGCACGCGGGCGCGAGGTGGATGTGGACGCCATGGCCAAGACCGTCAACTTCACGGATTTTCTGGAGCGCGACATCAATTCGGGTTTCTCCGGCGGCGAGATCAAGCGTTCGGAACTGCTGCAGCTCATGGCCCAGAACCCGAGCCTCGTGCTCTTCGACGAGCCCGAGTCGGGTGTGGACCTCGAAAACATGGCCCTCATCGGCCACACGGCCCGGGCGCTGCTGGACGGCGCGGCCGAGCCCAAGCCGGACACCTGCATGCGCGACCTGCGCCGCAGCAACAAGACCTCGGGCCTGATCATCACCCACACGGGCTACATCCTCGACTACGTCAACGCCGACCGCGGCCAGGTCATGTACAACGGCGTGCTGTGCTGCGACACCCGGCCCACCCGGCCCCGCGACATTTTGGACCACATCAGCAAGTTCGGCTACAAGGAGTGCATCAGATGTCTGAACTGAACCAAACCCTGGTCGATCTGAACTCCTACGCATTTTCCGGCCAGCAGAGCGCCGAACTGCCCGACCTGTCGACCCTGTCCGAGGACAGCAAGCGCGAACTGCGCATGGTCGGCGTGGACGTGGACGCCGAAGAGCAGCGCGCCGGCACCTTCCTGCAGTTCGACCACTCCACCGTGCACTGCAAGACGTCCGCCAAGGGCGTGGAGGTGCTGGGCATCCGCCAGGCCCTCAAGAAGTACGACGGCCTGCCCGAGTACTTCTGGAAGGCCATGGACCCCGACAAGGACGACTTCACCCGCGCCGCGGCCCGCGAGGAACTGCACGGCGGCTACTTCATCCGCACCGAAAAGGGCGCCAAGGTGGCCGAGCCGGTCCAGTCCTGCCTGTTCATCAAGGGACAGAACGTGGGCCAGAACGTGCACAACATCGTCGTGGTGGAGGAAGACTCCGAGGTCCACATCATCACCGGCTGCGCCACATCCCACGACGTGACCTCGGCCCTGCACCTGGGCATCTCCGAGTTCTACATCAAGAAGGGCGGCAAGCTGACCTTCACCATGGTCCACAACTGGGGCGAGGACGTCATGGTCCGGCCCCGCACCGTGGGCATCGTCGAGGAACGCGGGGTGCTGCAGAACAACTACATCCTGCTGAAGAAGGTCAAGTCCGTACAGTCCTACCCGACCATCCACCTGAACGGCGAGGGCGCGGTGGCGCGATTCAACTCCGTCATCGTCACGCCCGAAGGGTCTCACGTGGATACGGGCAACCGCATCGTGCTGAACGCCCCGAACACGCGCGGCGAGATCATCTCGCGCACCATCACCACCGGCGGAACCATCGTGGCCCGCGGCGAGATCATCGGCAACGACGTGCCGGCCCGCGGCCACCTGGAGTGCAAGGGACTCATCCTCGGCGGCGGCATCATCCACGCCATCCCCGAGCTGCAGGGCCGCGTGCCGGGCGTGGAGCTGTCTCACGAGGCGGCCGTGGGAAAGATCGCCCAGGAGGAGATCGAGTACCTCATGGCCCGAGGCCTGGACGAGGACGAAGCCACCTCGACCATCGTGCGCGGGTTCCTGAACGTGGAGATCATGGGCCTGCCGCAGGAACTGCGGGAGTCCATCGACAGGACCATCGCCGAACTGGACGCCGGCGATGCCATGTAGGAACTGATCATCGACCGCAAAGGCCCGGCTTGTCCGGGCCTTTGCATTTTGGGAGGTTCGCGTGCCGGGATACAAGGGACATCTCGTCGGCGGGGCGCTGACGGGCGCGGCGGTGTTGGGCGGGTTGATATGGAGTGGGACGTACGTCCCCGACATGCCGCAGATGGCCGTTCTCGGGGCCCTGGTGCTGCTGGGCAGCCTGTTTCCGGACGTGGACACGGACTCGCGCGGCCAACACATCTTCTATCTGACCCTGGCGGTGCTCGATTTCGCCCTCATCGTGCAGGGGCACTACAAATGGGCCGCGGTTCTCGGTTTCGCGGCCATGTTCCCGGCCATCGGCTCCCATCGTGGCTGGACCCACACCTGGTGGGCCATGCTCCTCGTCCCGCTGCCCCTGGCCCTGTTCCCCATCTGGCTCTACGGCGCCTCGCCCAGGGCCATGGCCCCGTTCTACGGCGCGGCCGTGGTCGGGTATTTCTCGCACCTGATGCTGGACCGCAAGTGGAGCTGATGAGGTCGGGGCTCGCCGGAGAGGTTTTGATGCGTGGATTCCCGCCTTCGCGGGAATGACATCGGGGCAGGGGCGATGGTGATTCGTCAATCCCTCGAACGTGTGCCCGACAGGGAGGCGGGAATCCATGCCTTTTCAGCACGCCCGCGGCCTGCCGGGCGCATGTCGCCCATTGTTCCGCTCAGCGCAGCTTCCTGCTTTTGGCCATCTCCTCCATGTCGCGCAGGTACCTGTCCGAACGGTCCAGGTAGAAGGCCAGGGCCTTGGAGAAGTGCTTGCCCACCAATCCGTCCACGAACATCTGGCTGATTTCCCGGTAGCGCTTGAGCACGTACTGGGAACGCAGGAAGATGAGCCACTCCTCCTTGCTCATGTCCCGGGAGACGATCTCCAAGGCCTTTGCCGCCCGCGGCTGGTAGAGCCAGAAATACATGCAGTCCAGGGCGTTGACGATGAGCACCTTTTCCAGGTCGCGGGCCTCGTAGGAGATGGTCTCGATGAACATCTTCGGAGACTCCAGCATGTCCAGCACGTCCTCCTCCGGGAAGAGCACGTCCAGGCGGGCGAAGGCGTCGTACATCCCGACCAGTTTGGCGCGATAGTCGGACAGCCTGGTGCGGACGTTGTTGTGGCGGTCGGCCAGACCCTCGATGATGGCCGCGACCACGTCCGAGGCCAGTTTCGACGTGATGGCCGCCCATTTCTGCAGCGCCTCCTCCACGCCGGGCAGCATGGCCATGTGCATGCCTCCGGCCAGCACCGAGTTGAAGAGCACGGCCAGCGGGATGGAAAGGATGCTGCGGAAGAAGTTGCCGATGACCGCGCTGCGCGGCAAGCCGCGGAAGATGTTGTGGCTTGAGATGTAGATGCCGTTGGCCAGGGCCATGACCGAGAAGAGCAGGATGGGGTCCGTGCTCGTGGTGATGCCGAAGGTCCGGTCCAGGAGGATGGTCTTCACCACCAGGTCCAGGAGCGGCACGGAGAAGCCCGTGAAGAGCAAGGAGTCGGCGATGCGGCTCCAACTGATCAGCGAGTTCCATTGCACCAGGGGCGAGCGCTTGAGGCCGCCGCCGCCGAGCACGGCCTGCAGGACGTTGCGCACGCCCGTGATGCCGAACCAGATGAAGCCGCCCAGATACGCCAGCACCCACCAGTCCTTGGTCAGGGCGAAGGTCAGGAAGGCCGGGACAAAGCCCCCCAGGATCTTCAGCCCGTTCTTCAGGGCTGTGTTCATGTATTTGAAAGAGAGGGGCGCGGCCGTCTCACCGGTCTGCTCCGTCAGACGCAGGCCGTTGTCGTGTTCCAGCTGCACGCCGCCCAGGGTGACGATGTTGCCCGGCTGCTTGGGGTGGATGTCGATGCGGTCCAGGAACCATTCCTGGTTGACGCCGCACCCGACGCGTTCCAGGCCCGGGATCTTGCGTACCATCCGCAGCAGCGGGGTGTCGTCGGACAGGCAGTGGCAGCAGGTCCGCATGTGCATGGTCATCCGGGCCGTGACGGGCAGGAGCTTGCGCTGTCCGCCCTGGCTCAGGGCGATCTTCCGCGCCCGCGCGGGCAGGGTCTCCAGCACCACCACGCCCATGCCGTAGAGGTGGCGGGACTGGCCCGTGGATCCGCTGCCGATGCGCGAACCCAGTGGTCGGGACTTGTAGTGACGGTGGAAGTTCTCGATGTCGAACAGGATGTCGAGCAGCTTGTCCTTGCGTGCGTCCATGTCCGCAAGCTCCGCCTGGACTTCCGCGACCCGTGACAGGTCGTTCCTGCCGCGCGCCAAGGAGAGCGTGTTGGACAGCACCAGCCTGTCCTCCTCGAAGGACCAGATCACGGCGCGGATGGCGCGCTTCAGGGCGATGACGTTGTCCTCGTTCAAGGCCTTCTGCAGTTCGGCGATCTGGGCGAAGGTTCGTTCCGGACTGATCAGGTCGACTGCGTCCCCAGGGCAGCCCTTCTGCCCGGTCGGGGCCAGGGACCATTTGCCGCGGGTCACGTCCTTGAGATTGTAGAGTTCGATGTTGCTGACGTGTCCCCGGCAATCGTAGAGAATTTCCAGGGCGTCCGCCGTGGACAGGTTGCTCAGGTTCAGGGTGAAGTGTGAGCTGGAATGAAATTTGGCCAGCCTGGGCAGCAGCTCTCCGATGTGCAGGCGCAGCAGGTGGGGCACGTCGCCGGAGTCCTGGGGCGCCGTGGGGTCGTGCAGCTCGGGATTGCGGCACGGCTGCAGATAGTTCGAAATGAGCAGGTCCGAGTCGATGGCGTTGAGGGCGTCGAGGCGTTTTTGCAGTTCGAGGCGGCGTTCGGGTCCGGCCTGGGCGTATTCCTTGGCCATGGCCCGTGCGGTGTCCTGCAATCTGGGCTGCAGTCCGCTCTGGATGTATTTGGCCAGGTGCAGGAGCGAGGGCTGGCCCGTGCCGACGAAAGCCCGGAAGCCGACCGCGTCGAGCTCATCCAGGGTCAGGCCGTATTCCTCCCCCATGGCGGCGCGGTGGGTGCGGTTGTATGCCGCCAGGGCCTCGAAGACGTATTTCTGCTGATAGGCCGAGATCTGACGCCCTTCGTTCATGAAGGCTCGCACGGGCTGCTCTTCGAGAAAGGCCTGGAAGGACTTGGGGTCCGTATAGCTTTGCGGCTCCCAGATGACGCGCACGTACTTGCCGCGGAAGCGCGAGGTGACCTCGATGCCGATGCGGATGTGCATGTCCAGGATGCGCCCCGCTTCCAGCAGTTCGCTCGCCACCTCGGCGTCTACGTAGTTGTAGTAGACCACGGTCAGGAAGCGGATGCCTTTGATCCAGGCGTCCATGACCAGGTGGGTCGGCGACTTCCGGCCCTTGGTGTTGGCGTCGTGCACGTGATGGTCGAAGGCCAGCTGGTTCCATTCCTCGGGCATTTCCAGGAGGTGGTATTTCTCCAGGGCCGCCCGCACCACGCGCGGCTTGCCCGACGAGGCCATGCGGAAGTCGTGGGCCAGGCGCAGCTGGGCCCGCTCGTTGTCCTTGTGCCGGACCAGCTCCTTCATGATCTGCAGGAGAACGCGCGAGGTGTTTTTCTGCAGATAGAAGGTGTTCGAGAGCAGGATTTCGTCCCTGAGGGCCCGCAGGGCGCTGATGCGGTCCGCCGCCTTGCCGCCCTCCAGGGAGCCCAGCAGGCTCGCGATGGCGTAGGCCACCCGCAGCACGCCGGGTGCTGCCATCTCCTTGATGCCGTGGGGATGCATGCAGCTGTCGATCAGCGAGCGGACGCTGGCCCGTTCCGCGGAGCGGTGCAGGACGTCGTTGACGATGCGCAGCAGCGTGGAATCGTTGGCGTCGAAAAAGAAACGTGAATTCGCCACGCGGGTTCTCGATTCGCCGGAGCGGCTAGGCCTGGTCGGCCGGGGTGCCGTTGCCCTGGCGCCGTTCATTCAGGGATTTCTTCCGGTACGCATCCTCGAGCTTGTAGAGCAGGTCCTCAAGGTCCGCAGGCTTCATCAGGTAGTCGAAGGCCCCGCAGCCCATGCCTTGCATGGCCGCATCGATGCTGGCGTGTCCGGTCAGCATGATGACCTCGGTGGTGGGCCATTGCGCCTTGATGCGCTTCAAGACCTCGATCCCGTCCATGCCCGGCATCTTCACGTCCAGCACGACCACGTCCCGCGGTTCCTCGGCCAGCATGGCCAGGGCCTGTTCGCCCCTCGATGCGCCCTGGGCCCTGATGCCCCGTTTGGACAGCCGCTTGATGATGGTGCGCAGGAAATCCTCCTCGTCGTCTACCAGCAGTACAGAAAATTCTTCCATTGGAGCTCCCTGAAATCGTTGATCGCTTTCCGGTCCACAGCTCTCATTCATAGCCTGAGAAGCCGCGGACAGGCAATGTCCTTCTTGGTACCCCGTAGCGCCTCTACCGCCTCATGCCCATGACAGGCCGCCTTGCCTCTGGTAGCCGGCGGGACGGAGGTTTGCATGCGACAGGTCCCCGTCATCCCGCTGCCCTGGCAGCTCTGCCTGCTGGCCTATGTCTGCGGCCTTTTCGCTTGGGATTACCCGACGGCGGCAGGGCTGTCCTGCGTTCTGTGCGTTCTGGCCTTTGCCCGGCGCCGCGGGCTGGCAGCGGGCATGTGCGTCGCATTCGGCTTGGGCATGGCCCTGGCAATGCCCCCGGCCGGGGTCGGGCCGGCCGGCTGGAACGTCGAGGCGCGCGTGCGGGGCGTCGTGCGCGAGGTCCGGACCCACCCAGGCCGCCGCGTGACGATTGTCGCTTCGGATGTGGTCCGTGCGGACACGGGCGAGGCCCTGCCGGGACGGTTGGCCTGGACCTGGATCGACCCTCCGGCGATGCCCGATGCCGGACGGGAGTTCGAGGCCGGGCTGCGCATCCGCGAGCTGCGCGGACGGCATAATTTCGGGCTGTCGAGCAACGAGGACTACTGGGCCCGGCAGGGCGTCCGGCACAGGGCCTTTTCGCGTGGGCGCGCGGACGTGCGCTGGGAGGATGGAGACCGGCCCTTGAGGGCCAGGCTTCTGGATGCAGTGGCCAGGCATGTCCCCGCTGGACAGGGCGGGGCGGTTGTCCGGGCGCTGCTCTTCGGCGACAGGTTTGACCTCGATCCGGCCTTCATGGACCGCATCCGGCGCGCCGGCCTGTCCCACAGCCTGGCGCTGTCCGGTATGCATCTGGCGCTGGTGGCGGGGCTCGGTTTCGTCCTGGCCAAGGGGGCCGCACGAGTCCGCCCCGGCCTGCTGCTCGTTGTTCCCCGCCAGAAGCTCGGGGTGCTCCTGTCCCTGCCCCTGGTCCTCGGGTACATGTGGCTGGGCGGCTTCACCCCGTCCCTGCTGCGCGCCGCGCTGATGCTTTCGACCCTGGCCCTGCATCTGCTGCGCGGGGCGCGGAACCACCCGCAGGACACCCTCTTTGCCGCCGTGGCGGTCCTCGTCGTCGCGGATCCGGCCATCGCGCGCGACGTGGGCCTGCAGCTCTCGGTGCTGGCCGTGACGGGCATCGTCCTTTTCATGCCGCATTTTTCGAGACTGTTGGAGCCGTTGCGGCAAGGCGGCCGGGCAGGGCGTTGGGCATACGCCCTGCTGACCATGGCTGCGGTCACGGTCTGCGCCAACCTTTTCATCCTGCCGGTCCAGGCCCTGTATTTCTTCGAGACGCCCGTGCATCTGTGGCTCAACCTCCTCTGGCTGCCCGTTCTCGGCATGGCGGTCCTGCCGTTGTCCTTTCTTGGGTTCTTCGCCGTCTTCGTTTCCGGGGAGGCGGCGCGGGCCTGTTTTTCATTGGCCGGTCTCGGGGTGGACGCGCTGGACCGGGGCCTTGGCGCTCTGGACGCCGCGGGAATGCTGCGGGCCGCAGCCGTGTTGCGGCCCGAAGGGATCGAGGTGGTCGGCTACTGGGCCGTGCTGCTGGCGGCGGGCGCGATGCTGGGCGCGAAGCGGCCCGCACCGGGACCCATGGCCTTTCTCGGGCTCGGCCTGCTGCTTATGTCCGCGCCGTCCCTGCGCGATGCGACGGGCATGAGCGGCCCGGCTGTGGAGCTTACGGTGCTGGACACGGGTATGAGCCAGGCCGTCGGCATCCGCGGGCCATCGGGCCGGATGGTGCTGGTGGACGGCGCCGGCGGGTGGAGCGCCGACTATGACCCGGGCCGGGCGCTCGTGGCGCCGGCCCTGGCCTGGGGCCGGCCGCCAAGGCTGGACGTCGTGGTGCTGTCTCATGTGGACTCGGACCATTCCAGGGGCCTGATGTATGTCCTGGAGTCCTTCGATGTCGGGTGCTTCGCCTGGTCCGGCCTGCTGGACCGCAGCGAGGACTCGCGGCGTCTGGAGCGGCTCATGTCGAGAAAACTGTGGCCGGCGCGGACGGTGCGCGCCGGGGACCGCATCGACATCGAGCCGGGATTGTGGCTCGACGTCCTGTATCCGGCCGTCGGCGAACGGGGTCTGTCCGGAAACGAGACCTCCGTGGTGCTGCGGCTGGTGTGGCAGGGCCGGGGCCTGGCGTTGCTCCTTGGGGACGCGGAGCAGCGGGCCTTGGCCGGCGTCCTGCTTTCGGGCGCCGATCTCGCGTCCGAGGTCCTGGTCTTGCCGCACCACGGGTCCAGGTCGAGCCTGAAGCCCGGCCTGTACGACCGGGTCGGGGCGGCCTGGGCCGTAGCCGCCTGCGGTCCCGACAACCGCTTCGGGTTTCCCCATCCGGAGGTGGTGCAGGCCTGCGTGCGTGCCGGGAGCGCCGTCCTGACCACGGCCGACTGCGGCGCGGTGCGGTTCAGCTGGGAGGGGGACGGACCGGCGCAGGTGCGCTGCGCCCGGGCCGGTGCGGGCGGCGGCCCTGACGCATTGTGCCCGGCGCGCCTTTCCTGTATGCCCCCTCTCGAACAGCACAACCCAAGGAGCGGTCAATGACCACCATCATGCCTACGGACAAGAACCTGCGCAACGCCATCGCCTGGATCGAGGAGCATCGCCGCGGCGACGCCGATCTCAAGGGACTCATGGCCCAGGCCTCCACCCGTTTCAACCTCACGCCCACGGAGGAGTTGGCCTTGGCCAAGTTCTACCGCGATGAGGTGGCCTCACGGTGATCCGACCGCCTTTGCTGCAGAGGGAGCTGTTCCGGGAGATGCTGCTCATTTCGGGCATCTGCCTCGGCGGCTTCCTGTGCCTCATCCTGCTGGGCAGGCTCCTTCAGTTGCGCGACCTGTTCATGGCCCAGGGCGTGACGCTTTTCGACCTGCTGAAGCTTTTCGTTTTCCTCAGCCCCCTGTTCCTCATCCTGCTCATCCCCGTGTCCTGCATGATGGGGCTTTTTTTGACCTTCCTGCGCATGGGCGCGGACCGTGAACTGATCTCCCTGCGTGCAGGCGGCATCAGCTTCTGGCCCCTCATGCCCGCGCCGCTGATTCTGTGCGCGTGCGGTTCGGCCCTGACCCTGTGGATCTCCCTCACGGGCATCTCCTGGGGCATGGACAATTTCCGGGAGACCGTGGTGGAGATGGCCAGGCACAAGACGTCGGTCAACATCCAGCCAGGCGTGTTCAACACCTCCTTTCCGGGGCTGACCGTGTACGCGACGCAGGCCGACCCCGGCAGCGGGGCGCTGAGCGACGTCTTTGTCCTCGATTCCTCCAAGTCCGAATCGAGCGCGACCATCGTCGCCCCCAAGGGGCAGATCGATTCCGATGCGCAGCAGGGGCAGGTCTTCGTGCTCCTCGAAAACGGGCACATCTACCGGCGGCAGGGGGAGGAACTGTCCGTGATCAGCTTCGACCGCTATCTCCTGTCCCTGGACATGAGCAGGCTTCTGGGCGGGTTGGAGCTCAAGGACAAGGCGCCCAAGGAAATGTCCTGGGCGGATCTTCGCACGCTTGCGGCCGAGGCCTTCGCCAACAGGGGCGACAATTTTCAGCGCCGGGTGCAGACCGAGATGCACAAGCGGTTTTCCCTGCCCGCGGCCTGTCTGGTCCTCGGGCTTTTCGCCATGCCTCTGGCCTTCTTTTTTCAGGGCATGAAGCGTCAGTACGGGCTTCTCGTCTGCCTTGGGGCTTTTTTTCTGTACTACATCCTGCTGTCCGCCGGCATGTCCCTGGCCGAGGGTGGCGTCATGTCTGCCGCGGTCGGCCTTTGGATGCCCAACGTCATTTTCCTGCTGGGCGCGGCCATCGGCATGTGGTGGGTGATCGGGGAACGGGGGGCGGATTTCCGTTCCGTGACGACATGGCTCAGGCGCCTGACCGGTCCGCGCGGGGCTGACTCATGAACCTTTTGACCCGCTACATCCTTCGCCAGAATCTGTACCTGCTGCTTTTGATCTGCGGCATCGGCCTTGGCATCTTCGTTTTCGTCGAGCTTTTCGACCGCATGGACGAATTTCTGGCCGCCGGGGTCGGCGCCGGCACCATCGCCGCCTACTTTCTCTTCCGCACGCCCTTCATCCTGGCCCAGATATTTCCGGCCGTGTTCCTGGTGGCGCTCATGGTCCAGCTCGGGCTCATGCTGCGCAACCGCGAGCTGCTGGCCTTGGAGGCCTGCTCCGTCTCCCCGGGGAGCGTGGCCAGGTCCGTGCTGTGGTACGCCTTGGCCTTGTGTCTGGTGCAGTTCTCCTTTTCCGAGGTGCTGGGCGTCAGCGGCCACAAAGGCGCAGACCGGATCTGGAGCGAGGAGGTGCGCAACCGTCAGGTCGCGACCCGCAAGCTCAACGACATCTGGTTCCGCGAAGGGGATCGCATCGTGCACATGGGGGAGGTTGTCCCGGCCTCCAGGACTGGCAGGAAACTGACGGTTTACGTGCTGGACGCGAAGGATTCCGGCAAGGTCGCGGAGGTCGTCACGGCGGCGGAATTCCGTTCGTCGGCGAGCGGCTGGACGCTGACGGATGCAACGCGCACCGTCCCCGAATCTTTCGTCGTCACCCGGGAAAAGAGCGTCGATCTTGACCTGCGTACCGACGTGGCCGGTTTTCTGATCATCGACCCCAAGACCAAGCTCGACTCCCTGCCCTTCTGGCAGCTGGGCAGCGAGATACGCCGGCTCAGGGATTCCGGGTCGAACATCGAGCGCCTGCAGACGGCCTGGCACATGAAGCTTGCGTATGCCGCATCGGTGCTGGTCATGGCGCTCATCGCCCTGGCCGTGATTTCGGTTTTCGGATCGCTCTACGTCATCATCCCCGTGGGGCTGGTGACCACCTTCTGCTATTACGGCTTGTTTGTGCTCTGCGCCTCGGCAGGGGAGAAGGGCTTGGTGCCCCCGGTGCTGGCGGCCTGGGCGGCCAATGCGCTCTTTGCCCTTGTGGCGGGCGGGCGCATGGCCATGGGCCGTTCCTTTCATCTGGGCTGAACGGCCCTTTCGGAGGCGTGCGATGATCTGGTGGATAACTCTGGGCGGCTTTCTTCTCGGATGCCTGGTGGCCTATGCCATGGTTCAGGGCGACAAGGACGACGAGGATTAGCCTGCGACCGGGGCGGCCTGATCCGGTTCGAGGTATTTCGTCAGGATGCTCAGGATTTCGGGGTAGAAGTCGTCCGAAAAACTCAGACCCAGGATGTTCTCGCCGGCCAGAAGCCGGGCCCGGGTGGAGCCGAAGACGGTGGAGAAGATGACGCTGGCCGCCAGAGTCGCATCGACGTCGGTGCGGATGGAGCCGTCCTTGATCCCGGCTTCGATGCAGCCGAGCATCTTCTGCACGACCTGCGAGCAGACGGCCAGAATCTCCGAGTTGTCGGCATCGACGGTGTTGGCCAGGAACGGGGAGCAGCGCAGCAGGGTCAGGAAGCCTGACTCCGGGGTGGCCGAGGCCTTGAGGATGCACTTGGCGAAGTTGACGACGCTGCCCAGACCGTCCGAGGCGTAGTAGAGGCTCTCGTCGATCTTGCCGAGCAGGTCTTTGAGAATGGAAATTTCCACCAGCTGAAAAAGATTTTCCTTGCTGCCGTAGTGGTGGGCGATGAGCCCGTCGGCGATGCCGGCCTCCTGGGCGATGCGCTTGTAGGTGGTTTCCGCGTAGCCGAGTTCCCCGAAAAGCCGTTTGGCCGTGTCCAATATCCGTTCCTTGTTGCCTTTGACCACGCTCCTCTCCTTGCCGTCTGCGATTTGCCGAATCTCTTACCCAGCCCTCGATTCCCAGTCCACCGTTTTTCTCCGCTCGCATTGTGTGGCCGCTTAGTGTTTTTCCCGCCCCCGCTGTTGGTGGCGATGGGGTAAAAGCTGTAATTGCGGTTTGTTGGAAACCCCTTGACGCAAAAACATACTTCATTTAGCGCACATCGAAACGTACGCTGAGTGGCTACTTAAATTGCTGCTGCGGGTGAGCAAACATTGTAACACAAGGGGGAGGTTGAATGCGGACACGTTTGAAATCATGGGCAATCGCCTGGGCGTTGGTGTTGGCAACCGCGCAGTTCTGTTCTGCGGCCGGTTTCGGGATTTACGAGTGGAGCGCCCGCGGCAACGCGCTCGGCGGTGCAACAGTAGGGCGGGCGGACGATCCGTCCGCACTTGCCACCAACCCTGCGGGCATCACCCAACTGGATGGCCTCCAGATCCTGGCCGGTTTCACGGCGATTCATCCGGTTCTGGATATCCGGACGAATTCTCCTGCTGGCAACGAGTGGGCCTCGTCTGACAAGGATTCTTTGTGGGTACCTCCTCACTTCTATGCCACGTGGAAGGTGAACGATCGTTACACCGTCGGCCTAGGCACCTTCTCACGCTTTGGATTGGGATCAGTCTTTGATGAGGATTGGGAAGGTCGTTACAACAATTATGAAGCCATCATCGAGTCCATGTCCATCAATCCCAATGTGGCTGTGAAGGTTACAGATAAACTTTCTGCTGCATTCGGAGTTGATGCAACGTATTTAAATTTTTCAAAAAAGCAAAAAATTAATTGGACAGGAGCTCTAAACCCGAATCCAGCTATTGATGGTGATGCAAGTCTCGAAGCTGATGGATGGGGATATGGATTTAACATGGCTTTGCATTATATGCCTTGCGATTATGCAAAGATAGGTCTGTCTTATAGAAGTCCTGTTACAATGGATGTGAATGGAAAGGCAGATTTTTCTATGCCTTCAGTATATGAAGGTACATTCCTTGATAATATTGGCGCATTTAAAGATACTAATGCACACGGAACAGTAACATTGCCAGACTCATTTTCTTTCGGTGTGGCGGTGTATCCTACAAATAAGCTCAGTATTGAAGTTGGCGCTGTTTACACGTTGTGGAGCAAGTATGATAAGTTGGAAATCAAATATAGTGATCCTGTAATATTTGATACCGATACCATGTCTCTTAAATCAGTGTCGTCGTATGACAAGAACTGGGAAGACGTCTGGCGTTTCAATATAGGCGTGGAATATGCTGTCTTGGACTGGCTCGACCTCCGCGCTGGATATGTATTCGATCAGTCTCCCGTTCAGGACGAAACCATCGACTACATGGTCCCGGCCAATGATCGGCATCTTTTGAATGGTGGTCTCGGCTTTCACTGGGATAATTGGGTGGTGGACGTAAACTATACCTATCTGATGATCATGGATCGCGACATTGATGCTCGCCCCGATGATGGGGTTTACGAAGGCGAGATCGACAACGCTGACGCCCACATGGTTGGGTTGTCCGTCGGTTACAAGTTCTAGCCTGTCTTCTGCATGACCCAAATAAAACGCCCCGCGCTCCTCAAGGACCGCGGGGCGTTTTGCATTGGAGCGCAGGTCGTTACCAAATGTTTACGTTCTGAACCTTCCCAGCAGTTCAAACAGATTCGAAGCCAACACCCGCAGTTCCTCCGCCTTGCGGGCCACTTCGTCCGTGTTCTGCTGGGTGCTTTCCGAGGCGCTGCTGACGTCGGCGATCTCTCTCGAAATCTCCTTGATGACAGTGGAGCTCTCGGCCACGTTGACGTTGATCTCCTGCAGGCCCTGGGAGGCCTGGGCCACGTTGTCGGCTATGTCGCGGGTGGCCACGGACTGTTCCTCGATGGCCGTGGCCACGTTGGCGATGATGTCGTTGATCTCCTCGATGATTCTGGAGATGGCCTGAATCTGTCCTTCGGTGCTTTTTGACGTTCCCTGCATCTCGGCGATGCGCGACCTGATTTCTTCCGTGGCCGTGGCGGTCTGCTTGGCCAGTTCCTTGATCTCGTTGGCCTCCACGGCGAAGCCGCGTCCGGACTCGCCGGCCCGAGCCGCCTCGATGGTCGCGTTGAGGGCCAGGAGGTTGGTCTGGTCCGAGATTTCCGTGATCATGGTCGTGACCTTGCCGATCTCCAAGGCCGCGTCGCCCAGGGCCCTCATGGCCGATGTGGCCGCCCCGGCTTCAGTCATGGCCCGTTGCGCCACGGATCGGGCCTTCTCCGTATTGGACGCGATTTCCGTGATCGTTGCGGCCATTTCTTCGGTGGCCGTGGCCACCATGTTGGTGTTCTGCGTGGTCTGCTCCATGGCCGCGGCCACGGTGCCGAACCTGGAGTTCAGGTCGTGGGTCGCCGCCGTCACGGTCTGCGATTTCCGGGTCGCGCCCGCTGCTCCCGTCCGCAGGTCATTGGCGATGCCCAGCAGGCTGTCGGAGGCGCTGTTCAGGGTGTCACCGTTGGCTACCACGTCCCGGATGATGCCGCGCAGCTTTTCCAGGAAGGTGTTGAACCAGATGGCCATTTCGCCGATTTCATCCCTGGAGGTCACGGCAAGCTTGCGCGTCAGGTCGCCCTCGCCCTGGGCCACGTCCTTGAGCGTGGCCGTGGCGTTCAACACCGGCTGCGCGATGGCGTTGGCGAAGATCGTGGCCAGGCCAAGGAAGACGGCCAACAGGATCGCGCCCATGACGGCCATCTTCTGCAGCATGGCGTAGAATTCGGCCATGACCTCGGACTTCTCGATGACGCCGATAAGCTTCCAGCCCAGTCCTTCGATGGTATGGACCTGGGCAAACCACTGACGTTCGTCCATGGCCACTTCCATGCCTCCCGTCGTGATGCCGTCCAGTTGCGCCAGCGCCGGGACTCCGGCCTCCTTCATCTTTTTGAAGTTCAGGTCGTCATGGCGGGGGGTGGCCAGGATGGTCCCGTCATCCTGGACCAGCATCACGTAGCCCGTCCTGCCCATGGGCGACTTCTTGATCAGATCCGTGAGCACACCGAGCCCCACGTCCAGGCCTGAACAGCCGATGATTTCGCTGCCCGCGGTTATCGGGAACATGTTGCTGATGACGGCCTCGCCCGTGGTGGACATGTAGGCGGGGGAAATGGAGGCCTTGTCTGGGGTTTCCATGGCCTTGGCGTACCAGGGCCGCTTGCGCGGATCGTACCCCGGGAGCATCTCCGATTCGCCGGACGAGGCGAACCCGCCCCATTTGGTGCCGATGAACACCTCCACATACTCGGGGTGGATTTTGCTGATGAGCTTGAAAAAGGCGACCATGTCCCGTTCGACATCGCTGCGCGAGATGTCCTTGGGCGACAGCGGGCGCTTTTCTTCGACGTAGCTGTGCACGAACTCGTCCGCAGCCTGGACGATGGGACTGGTGGCGATCATGGTCGTCATCTTCAAGGCCTTGTCCACGAAGATTCCGATGGCGCGGTCGATCTGTTCGAGTTCCTTGGCGGCCGAATCGTGGAACGTCGCGATGGCCGAATCCCTGATCTGCAGGCCGAGAACGATGCAGGTGATGAGGATGGAGGTCAGGATGGTGGTGGTGAAGGCCAGCAGAAGTTTCTTTCGTACAGACAGCTTCATGGAGTTCCTTCCGGAATGAGCGTATGAAAATGATGGGGGATTTCCGCATGTCATACACCAAACCGGGCACAGATAGTCCGGTACTTTTTTGCTGTCCTCGTATGTGTGGGCGCCGAAACCCCAGGCTGGCGAAGATCGCCGGAGGGCGCAAAAAAAGCCGGTCGCCCGGCTTGATCGTCAGCAGCGCGTGGGAGCCGCGTCTGGTCGCTCCTTCTCCTTGACCAGATAGATGGCCGGCAGGGAGACGAGGGTGGTGGCGAACTTGATGAGGGTGTTGCTGAGGAAGATGGACCAGACCACGGACGACTCGAACATGCCGCCGAAGGCGATCCAGGAGAAGATGAGGCTGTCGAGGGGGATGCTGACGGCGTTGCTGACCAGCACCCGCGACCACTGGTGGCGGGCCGTGACCCGTTCCTTCCACATGCTGTAGACCTCGGTGTCCGTCAGTTCGGCGATGACCTCGGCCACGATGGAGGCGAAGACCAGGCGCCAGAGCGGGGCCAGGACCTGGCCGAACTCGGCCTGGGCGCCCACGGACATGTCCGCCGGGAGGATGGACACCAGCCAGAAGTAGAGGGCCATGAGCAGGTTGAAACCCGCGGCCGTGACGATCATGAGCTGCGCGCCCTTCTTGCCCATGGTCTTGTGGACCATGTCGCGCAGGGTGAAGGTCAGGGGGTAGATGAAGGTCCCGGCGTCGATGGACATGCCGCCGAGCATGACGATCCGCAGGGAACCGACATCGGAAAATATCTGCAGGGCGATGTAGGACGCCACGAGTACGATGAGTGATTGCATGGGATGCTCCGGAAAGGTGAATTCGGGCCTTTCCCTAAACGGTAGGCCGTGCGCTGTAAATGCCGAATTGGGGCCGTTTTGGCAAAGGCCGCTGGGGGAGAATGGTTTCTTCAGGGATTTCCGTGAGAAATCTTTTCCGATTCCTGGGCCTGCCTTTCCCGTTGCCTTTCCTCCAGACGCAGCTTGCGGCGCATTTCAGCCTCGCGGTTGCGGCGTTCGTGGGTCGGGGTTTCGAGGATGAGGTCCGGGGTGGGGGCCGGCTTGCGGTCCGGGCCCATGGCCACGAAGGTCAGGTAGGCCGAGGCGGCGTGGCGCAGTTCGCCGGTCATGAGGTTTTCCACGACCACGCGCACGCCGATCTCCATGGACTGTTTCCCCACGCGGTTGACGCTTGCGTAGAGGAGCATCAGTTCGCCCACGTGCACGGGCGCCTTGAACTCCATGCGGTCGATGGAGGCCGTGACCACGCCCATGCGCGCGTGGCGCATGGCGCACACGGCCCCGGCCAGGTCGATGTGCTTGAGGATGACGCCGCCGTGGACGTTGCCCGCCGGGTTGGCGTCCTCGGGCAGGGCGCGGTGGGTCATGAGGGTTTCGCTGTCGCTGACCTTGCGTGCGGCGGCCATCAGATCCTCCCTTCCTCCAGGGCGTGGCAGGCGGCCTGGCTGCCGTTCGGCAGTTTCCGCAGCGCCGGAATCTCCCGGCGGCAGCGGTCGTCCGTGTACGGGCAGCGGGTGTGGAAGACGCAGCCCGTGGGCAGATTGATGGGCGTGGGCACCTCGCCCTTCAAGCGGATGTGCGAGACGCCCTTGGCGCCGAGCCTGGGGATGGCCGAAAGCAGGGCGCGGGAGTAGGGGTGCTGCGGGTCGCCGTAGAGGCTGGCCTTGTCGGCCAGCTCGCACAGGGTGCCCAGGTACATGACGGCCACGCGCGTGCTGATGTGCTCGACCACCGAGAGGTCGTGGGTGATGAACATGTAGGTCAGGCCGAAGCGCTCCTGGCAGTCCATGATCAGGTTCAGGATCTGGGCCTGGATGGACACGTCGAGTGCCGAGATGGGCTCGTCGGCCACGATGAACTCCGGATCGACCATGAGCGCGCGAGCGATGCTGATGCGCTGGCGCTGGCCGCCCGAGAACTCGTGGGGGAAGCGCCCGGCCCAGGCCGGGTCCACGCCCACCTGGCGCATGACCTCGGCCACCTTGTCCTGGACCTGGCTCGCGGACAGGTCCGGGAAGTGGAAGCGCGTCGGCTCCTCAAGGATCTGGCGCACGGTCATGCGCGGGTTGAGGGACGCGTACGGGTCCTGGAAGACCATCTGCATCTTGCGGCGGTAGGGGAGCATGTCCTTGGCCGACAGGTTGTCGATGCGCTCCCCGCGGAATTCGATCCGCCCGCTGGTGGGCGGATAGAGGCCCAGCACCGTGCGGCCGAGGGTCGACTTGCCGCAGCCCGACTCTCCGACCACCGAGAGGATCTCGCCCTGGCGGATGTCGAGGCTGACGCCGTTGATGGCCTTGACCGTGGTCGAGGTCAGGGAGGGCAGGCCGCCCGAGAAGGTCAGGCGGTCCAGAAAGCCGCCGGAAATGTCGAAGTGCTTCACCACGTCGGTGATGCCGACAAGGGGTTGTGTCTGTGCTGTCATGGTCTACCTGGTTTGCGCATACAGATGACAGGCCACCAGGCCCGGTGTTTTTCCATCGTCAAGGAGTTGCGGCGTGACGTTGCGGCAGACGTCCATGGCGTGCTCGCAGCGCGGGTGAAAGGCGCAGCCCGAGGGGATGCTGGTCAGGTTGGGCATCATGCCCGGGATCTGGTGCAGGCGCCGCTGGCCGCCGCTGCCCTGGGGCAGGGCCTTGATGAGCCCCTGGGTGTAGGGGTGGCTCGGTGCGCCGACGATCGTGTCCGTGGGTCCCTGCTCGACGATGCGGCCGGCGTACATGACGCAGATTTTCTCCGTCACCTGCGAGACCACGCCCAGGTCGTGGGTGATGAGGATGAGGCCCATGTTCTCGTTCTTGCACAGTTCCAGAAGCAGGGCCATGACCTCGGCCTGGATGGTCACGTCCAGGGCCGTGGTCGGCTCGTCGGCGATGATCAGGCTCGGGTTGGTCAGAAGCGAGATGGCGATGACCACGCGCTGCCTCATGCCGCCCGAAAGCTCGTGGGGGTACTGCCCCAGGCGCTTGCCCGGCGAGGAGATGTAGACCTTCGAGAGCTTCTCAAGGGCGATCTCCCGGGCGTGGGCCACGGAGACATTGTTGTGGGCCAGGATGGTCTCGACCATCTGCGTGCCGATGGTCAGCACGGGGTTCAGGGTCATCATCGGGTCCTGGAAGATCATGCTGATGCGGTTGCCGCGGATGTCGCGCATCTGCTCCAGGGGGTAGGCGCTGATCTCCTCGCCCTCGAAGAGGACGCGGCCCGAGGCGATGAAACCCGGCTTGCTGATCAGATTGATGATGGAGAAGCCGGCCACGGACTTGCCGGCGCCGGATTCGCCCACCAGCCCCATGCGTTCGCCGGGGTTCAGGGTGAAGTTGATGCCGTTCAGGGCGGTCAGGTCGCCGGAGCGCAGCCGGAACTTGACCACCAGATCCTGTACGTCGAGGAGGTGCGTCATGTCCGGGTCATCCTTTGTAGAGTTTGGGGTTGAGGACGTCCTGCACCCAGTCGCCCAGGAGGTTGATGACCAGGATGAGGAGCACCAGCAGGAAGCCGGGGAACATGGTGATCCACCACGAGCCGCTGAAGATGTAGTCGAAGCCCGAGTTGATCAGCGACCCCAGCGACGGCTTGGTGATGGGCATGCCCAGCCCCAGGAAGGACAGGGCCGCCTCGCTCATGATGGCGTGGGCCACCTGCACCGTGGACAGGACCAGGATGGGCGACATGGTGTTGGGCAGGATGTGGCGCCACATGATGCGGCCCGACGGCAGGCCCATGACGCGGGCCGCCTCGACGTACTCCTTCTTCTTCTCGGCCAGGACCGAGGCGCGCACCGTGCGGGCGTACTGCGGCCACTCGGCGATGCCGATGACCAGCACGAGGAACGGCACGGCCATGCTCTCGAAGGCCGCCACGCCGAAGATGGCCTGGAAGATGGCCGAGAGGAAGATGGCCACCATGAGGGTCGAGAAGCTCAGCTGCACGTCGGCCATGCGCATGAGGAAATTGTCTATCTTGCCGCCCTTGTAGCCGGCGATGAGGCCCAGCACGATGCCGATGGCGGCCTGCAGGAAGGTCGCCCCGATGCCGATGACCAGCGAGATGCGCATGCCATAGAGCATGGTGCTCAGCATGTCGCGGCCCTGGGCGTCGGTGCCGAGAAGGAATTTCTGGTCCGCGTTGTCCATCCAGACCGGCGGGATCTCCGAGTCCATGATGTCGATGGTCGTGGTGTCGTAGGGGTTGTGGGGCGCCACGAGGGGCGCGCCGAAGGCCGCCAGGGCCAGCACGGCCAGGACGATGAAGCTGCCCATGGCCACGGGGTCGTGCAGGAAGCTGTAGAGGAAATAGGAGCCGCGGAACCGTTTCCAGAGATTCATCACTTCCTCCCCGTGATGCGGACCATGGGGTTGACCAGGCCGTAGATGATGTCGACCACGGTGTTGACCACCACGAAGATCACGCCGACAAAAATGAGATAGGCCACCAGGAGCGACGTGTCGGCGCGCTCGACTGCCTCCAGGAACAGGAAGCCAAGGCCCCCCCACTGGAAGACCGTTTCCGTCAGGATGGTGAAGGCGATCATGGTGCCGATCTGCACGCCGCCCACGGTGATGACGGGCAGAAGGGTGTTCTTGAAGGCGTGCACGAACCAGATGCGCACCCGCGGCAGGCCCTTGGCCCAGGCGAACTTGACGTACTCGGTTTCAAGCACTTCCATCATCTCCGAGCGGATGAGGCGCACGAAGAGGGGCAGCATGAGGGCCGTCAGGGCCGTGGCCGGCAGCAGGATGTGCTTCAGGCCGTCGACGGTCAGCAGGCCCGATTCCCAGCCCCAGACGTTGACCGTTTCGCCGCGGCCGTAGGAGGGCAGCCAGCCCAGCTTGATGGAGAAGACGTAGATCAGGAGGATGGCGATGAGAAAGATGGGGACGGACACGCCGATGGTGCTGAAGCCCATGATCAGCCGCGAGAGCAGGCGCTTGGGGTAGATGGCGCTGTAGATGCCCATGGGGATGGACAGGACCACGATGAGGACCGAACAGATCAGGACCAGCTCCAGGGTGGCCGGGGCCTTGCTGACGATGACCTCCATGGCCGGCTTCTTGTAGAAGAAGGACTGGCCGATGTTGCCCTCCAGCACCGCGCCTTTGAGGAAGCGGCCGTACTGGACGAGGAAGGGGTCGTTCAGACCCAGCTTCTCGCGGATGGCGTCGCGCTCGGCCGCCGAGACCGAGATGCCGGTCAGCTCGCGCACCGGGTCGCCCACGTTCTGTTTCAGGGCGAAGCCGATGAAACTGATGATGAGCATGACGACGATGGCCTGCAGGACGCGTCGGACAATGAATGCGAACATGTGTCAATCCGTGGTGGTCCCGGCTCGGACGGTGTGCCGGGGTTGGTTCAAAAAGGGGCAGGCTTCGTGAAAAGCCTGCCCCGCGTACACAGTGTCGGAGGATGGATCAAGCCTTTTACCATCCATGCCGACAAATCGATCATAGGTCAAAGGCGCCTATTTGATGACCAGGTCGCCGATGTACGGGAAGTCCATGATGTTGACGATGGGCTCGATGTCGATGCCCTTCTTGGCTGCCCAGGACAGGTTCTGCCAGTGCAGGGGCACGTAGGAGGCGTCCTCGTAGGCGATCTTTTCCACTTCCTGCAGCAGGGCCTTGCGCTTGGCGCGGTCGTTCTCGACGTTGGCCTTGTTGACCAGCTCGTCGAGCTTGGCGTTGCAGTAGTTGCCGCTGTTGTACTGGCCCTTGCCGGTTTCCTTGTTGGGGCACATCAGCAGGTACTCGGAGTAGTTGGCGGAGTCCTCGGTGTCGGAGTGCCAGCCGATCATCTGGATGTCGGCCACCTGGGCGTCGAACTCGTCCCAGTACTGGGCCTTGGGCATGGTCTTCAGGCTGACCTTGATGCCGATCTTGGAGAGCATGGAAACCACGGCCTCGGCGATCTTCTCGTCGTTTACGTAGCGGTTGTTGGGGGCGATCATGGTCGCCTCGAAGCCCTTCTCAAAGCCGGCTTCCTTCATGAGCTGCTTGGCCTTTTCCAGGTCGAAGCGGGGCTTGAGGCCTTCGACGTAGCCGTCGAAGCCCTCGGGGCCCTGCTGCTGGGCGGGCGTGGCGGTGCCCTTCATCAGCTTGGCCGCGATGCCGGCGTTGTCGATGGCCGCGATGACGGCCTGGCGGACCTTGAGGTTGGCGAATTCAGGCTTTTTCTTCTGGTTGAGCTGGAAGGTGATGATGCGCGAGCCGGCCATGGTCACCATGTTGATGTCCTTGTTGGTGCTCAGGCGCTCGAAGTCCTGGGGCGGGACCGGGGCGATGAAGTCAACGTCGCCGGACAGCAGGGCGGCGGTGCGGGTGGCGTTTTCCTTGATGGGGGTCAGGACGATCTCGCTGACGTTGCCCTTGCTGTTCTTGTCCCAGTAGTCGGCAAAGCGCTTGTAGACCATCTTCACGCCGTGCTCGCGGGACTCGACGGTGAAGGGGCCGGTTCCGGACTCGTTCTGGTTGGCGAAGGAGTACTCGGTCTTGACGATGGCGTCCTTGGGCAGGCCCTTGTCGTCGTTGCCGGTGTAGAACTTGGAGTCCATGGGGAAGATGTAGGTGGCCATGTTCTCGACCAGCGGGTAGGGCTCGGTGGTCACGATGTCGATGGTGTAGTCATCGATGACCTTCGGCGCGGCGAAGGAGGTGAACAGGCCCTTGAAGTCCTCGCTCTTCTTCAGGCGGTCCAGGGTCCAGGCCACGTCGGCCGCGGTGAAGGGGTTGCCGGAGTGGAACTTGACGCCCTTGCGCAGGTGGAAGCGCACGGTAAGCTCATCGATGCGTTCCCATTTTTCGGCCAGGCGCGGCTCGAACTTCATGTCCTTGGTCCAGCGGATCAGCGGGTCGAAGACCAGGTGGGTGTACTGCAGCATGCCGCCCGAGAGCTGGACGTGCGGGTCCATGGATTCGGGGTCGGCGTCGAGGGCCATTTTGAGCGTTTTGCCCTGGGCGGCCGTGGCCAGAAAGACGAAAGCCAGAGCGAGAAAGAGCAGTTTCTTCACAGCGAACCTCCTTGGATGGTGAACCGATATCTCTTCCCGCAGGGAACGTCCCGGCGGGATTTTTCACGTAGTCGAGGCGTACCGGATTGAAGGTGTGGGCGTTTGGCCCGAAGTTTGTTTCCGAGAGTTGTCAATGATGCGGCAACTTACATATCTGATTATGGAAAATAACTGAAGCGGGAATTTTTTCGGCCAGGTCATAGATTATCGTTTTTCATGGCTGATTGATCGCCTGATTTCACGGAGAGGCTGGACTTTGCAGGGCTTTCGCGGCATTTGATCGGATGAGGCGTGGACTCGATCTTGACCATCTCCCCCTTCGGAGGCACCTATGCGTTTCGTATTCACCCTGCTCATGTTCGTACTCACGTGCCAGCCTCTCCATGCCAGGAATCTGGTACTTGCGCCGTTGCCCATGGAAAGCCGCGAGACGGTCCTCAAGCAGTTCATGCCCATGGCCCGCTACCTGCAGCAAAGCCTCGGCCATGAGGTGGTCTTCGACTATTCCGACAGCTACGAACAAATTCTTGAAAAGTTCACGCAGGGCCGCATCGACCTGGCCTACCTCGGCCCTTTGCCCTATGTCTCCCTCAAGAAAGTCTGTCCCGATGCCACTCCGCTGGTCCATTTCCGGGAGGCCAGCGGCGATCCGCTCTACACTTGCGCCATCGTGGCCCCGGCCGACAAGAGGCTGGTCCTGGAGGGCCTGGAGCACCGCAAGGTCGCCCTGACTCAGCCTCTCTCCACATGCGGTTTTCTCGCCACCAACGGCCTGCTGCGCGAACGCGGCTCGGCTCTTTCCCGCAACCTGTACCGTTACCTGGACAAGCACGACGAGGTAGCCAAGGCCGTGGTTCGCGGCGAATTCGACCTCGGAGGTATCAAGACCGCCATCGGGCGGAAGTATGCGCACCTCGGCCTCACGATCATGGCCGAAAGTGCGCCGATGCCGTCCTTCGCTCTGGTCGGCAACGCCGCGACGCTTTCGCCCGCGGAGCGGGAGGCCATCCGGCAGGCCCTGGCCAGTCTGGACCCTGACGGCAAGGACAAGGCCATGCTTTCCTCCTGGGGCGAAAACCTGCGGTACGGTTCCGTGCCCGCGGACGACGGCGATTACGCCCCGGTCCGGGCGCTTCTTGGCAACGACGCCATCCCCGAGGACGGGAACTTCTGATGGCGTCGTGGCGCAACGCCGCCATGGAGCGCCACCTCCTGCTGGCCCTGGTCCTTCTGCTGTGCCTGGGTGCCGGCGTGTTCCTGCGCGCCAACCGCATCCAGAAGGAGAACGCCCACTTCTCGGAGCAGCGCAGCATCCTGGAAACGGCCTACAAGGCCAGCGCCCGGATGTACGGGTTGTCCATGCAGAGCTTCTACGAAACGTCCCTGAACACGCCCGAGGTGCTCGGCATCATCGCCCAGGCGGCCGGAACCGAAGGCCAAAAGCGGGACCTGGCCCGGGGGAAGCTCTACCGGACGCTGTTCCCGACCTTCGAGGCCATGCGGCGGCAGAACCTGCGGCAGCTTCACTTCCACCTGCCCGACGGCAGCAGCCTGCTGCGGTTTTACATGTCCGACCGCTACGGGGACAGCCTCATGGAGATGCGACCCCTTGTGCGCACGGTCACCCAGTCCGGGCAGCCGGCCCAGGGCTTCGAGGCGGGAGGGACCGCCACGGGATATCGCTACATTTTTCCTCTCAAACTGGACGGCAGGCTGGTCGGCAGCGTGGAAACGCTCATCTCGACCAAGGCCCTGCGGGATTCCCTGGCCGGCCTGGACCCGCGTCGCGAGTATTCCTTCATCCTGTCGCGCGAACTGACGTCGCGGGCGCTCTTCCCCGAACAGGGCTGGCTGTACAGCGAGTCATCCCTGAATCCGGACTTTCTGGTCGAGGACGCCAACGCCCTGCTGCCGACCAGCCCCCCGCCGCTTTCCGCCGAGGCGCTGGCCATCAACCGCCTGCTCGTGAAGGACCCCGAACTGCGGCAGGCCATGCGCGACGGCGCGTCCTTCGCGACGACGGTCAGCGCGGCGGCGAAGGACTACGACGTCATTCTGCTGCCCATGCTGGACGTCGAGGGCCGTACCTCCGGGTACTTGGTCAGCTATTCCCCGGACACGGTCGTGGCGACCTTCAGGCAGGAGTTCACGACCTTCGTCGTCCTGCTTGTCTCGGTTTCGGCCATGTTTTTGGCGCTTCTCCTGCGCCTGCGCGAGAGCACCGTGGCCCTCGAAACGGAACGCGGCAACCTGCGCGTCATGAACGACGCCCTGGCCGAAGGCGTCTACATGACGAATCCGGCGGGGGAGATCGTCTGGATGAATCCGGCAGGGTGCGAGCTGCTCGGCTACCCGGCCGAGGAGATCGTCGGGCGCATCGGCCACGACATCTTCCATTGCCATGAAGGGAACGCCCATCTGGAGCGCGGACGCTGCCCCTTCCAGTCGGCCTTGGACCGGGGGGAGCCCTACGACGCGGAGGACTGCTTCAAGGGCAAGGCCGGAAACCTGCTGCACGTCGAGGTCGCAAGCCGTCCCGTGGTCAAGAACGGCGTCCATGCCGGTTCCGTCACGGCGTTCCACGACATCAGCGAACGCAAGAGAACGGAGCTGGCCCTGCGCGAGAGCGAGGAACGGGGCCGGAAGCTGTCCACCGTGGTCGAGCAGAGCCCCGTCAGCGTCATGATCACGGGCATCGACGGGGCCATCGAATACGTCAACCCGAAGTTCGAGGAGAAGACGGGCTACAGCTTGGCCGAGGTCATCGGGCAGAATCCGCGCATTGTGAAGTCCGGGCTCATGGCACCGGAGGCCTACGAAGACCTGTGGAAGACCATTCTCGCCGGCGGGGCCTGGAAGGGGGAACTGCACAACAAGCGCAAGAACGGCGAGCTTTTCTGGGAATACGTGACCATATCCCCCATCCGCAGCGCAGGCAGCATCACGCATTTCGTCGCCCTCAAGGAAGACATCACGGAGCAGAAGATCATGCGGGAAGCCCTGCGGGAGAGCGAGTCCCTGCAGCGCACCCTCATGGAGCACCTGCCCGTGGGGCTGGTCATCATCGACGGCCAGACCCGGGTCATCGAGAGCCTCAACCCCGCCGCCGCACTGCTTTTCGGCGCCCCGCAGGAGGATATCGTCGGCAAGCGCTGCCACCACTTTCTGTGCCCGTCGAACGAGAAGAGCTGCCCCATCGTGGACCTGGGATGCCAGATCGACAATTCCGACCGCGTCATGATCCGCGCCGACGGATCCTCCCTCCCTGTCCTCAAGACCGTGACCCGCATCCGCGTCGGCGGACGGGAGAAGCTGCTCGAATGTCTCATGGACATCAGCGCGCGCAAGGAGGCCGAGGAGGCCATGCAGCGCCTGAACAGGCAGCTCGAAAAGGCCATCGCCAGGGCCGAGGGGCTGACGAGGGAGGCCGAGGTCGCCAATCAGGCCAAGAGCAGTTTCCTGGCCAACATGAGCCACGAGATCCGCACGCCCATGAACGCCATCCTGGGCATGGTCCATCTGGCCCTGGGCACTGAACTGACCCCGCGCCAGCGGGATTATCTGCTCAAGGTCGAGCGTTCGGCCAAGACGCTTTTGGGCATCCTGAACGACATCCTCGATTTTTCGAAGATCGAGGCCGGCAAGATCGTCATCGAGCACATCGAGTTCGACCTCTGGGAGGTTCTCGACAATGTCGCCACGGTGGTCGGCGTGCGCGTGCCGGAGAACGTGGAGTTCGTCGTCACGGTCGACGCGCGGGCACCCAGGTTCCTGCTGGGCGACCCCTTGCGGTTGGGGCAGGTCTTCATCAACCTGGCGGGGAACGCCGCCAAGTTCACCCACGAAGGGGAGATCCGCGTCAGTGTAGTTCCCGAGGACCGCGATGCGCGCGATGAGGCGCGGCTGCGGTTCGAGATCATGGATACGGGCATCGGGATGAGGCCGGAACAGGTCGAGTCCCTCTTCACCCCCTTTGCCCAGGCCGACGCTTCGACCAGCAGGCGTTACGGGGGCAGCGGGCTCGGGCTCCCCATTTCCCGGCACCTTGTGGAACTGATGGGCGGGAAGCTGCTGGTCGAAAGCCAGCCCGGCCGCGGGAGCGTCTTTACCTTCACGATCGCGTGTCCCGTCTCCCCGCGCTCATTTTCCGACGAAGAGCGGATTCGCCCGCCTGAAGGATTGGAGGGTATGCGGGCGTTGGTCGTGGACGACGTGGATTCCTCCCGCCAGTTCATTCTCGACTGCCTGCGGGAGCTCGGAATGCACGCCGAAGGCGTCGCGTCAGGTGCTGCGGCCCTGGAGGCCCTGGCGGACGCGCCCCGGGGAACGCAATGGCTCGTCCTGGTCGACTGGAAGCTGCCGGACATGGACGGCGCGACCCTGCGGGAGCGGCTCCGGACATCGGGGGCTTCGGACGCCAGAGCAGTCCTGCTGTGTCCCTTCGCCCAGGAGGGCATGATCAGAAACGCTCCGGCGCTTGGTTTTTGCGCCGTGCTGACCAAGCCGGCCAGCCGTCCGGCCCTGGCAAGCGTCCTGCGCGAGGCCCTGGGCGTGCCTGCGGAGCAGGGGCGGTTCTGCCGCGTGTCCCCCAAGGACGGCGACAGCGTGGTCTGCCATGGCGGGCGCATCCTGCTCGTCGAGGACAACGAGCTCAACCAGCAGGTGGCGCGGGGCATTCTCGAGCAGGCGGGCCTCACCGCGGTCACGGCCGCCAACGGCGAGGAGGCCCTGCGGCTTGTGCGGAAGCAGGAGTTCGACCTGGTCTTCATGGACATCCAGATGCCGGTCATGGACGGCTTCGAGGCTTCACGCCGGATCAAGGCCGACCCGAGCCTGGCCGGGTTGCCCATCGTGGCCATGACCGCCCACGTCCTCCCCGAGGAGCGCCAGAGGATCAAGGACGCCGGCATGGACGACCAGGTCTTCAAGCCCATCGACCCGGCCGAGGTCTTCCGGGTGCTGAACACATGGCTGCGCGCCCCCGTCCCCGCGCCCCTTCTGGACGCGTCGCCCTCCTGCCCGGGCATCCCTGCGCTGCGGGACATCGACACGCAGGGCGGGATCGCCCGCTTCATGGGGGACGGCGAGGCCTATGCGGAGGCGCTGCTGCTCGTCCGCCGCGAGTACGGGCAGTCCGCGTCGAGGATTCGGGAGCTCCTGGACCGCGGCGAGACGGTGGAGGCCCGCATGATCGTGCACTCCCTGCGCGGCATGTGCGCCAACATCGGGGCGCATCGGGTCGAGGCAACGGCGGCGGACCTTGAGCGGCGGCTGGCCGGCGATGCGACGGGCGACCATGCCGAGACTTTCACGCCGTTTCGCGACGCCTTCGCCGTCATGCTGGAGGAAATCGGTCGCCTGGAAGGTCGCGAGGTTTCCTGCCGCCAGGGGCCGGAACTGGACGTCTCGGCCCTGGCGTCCCTGCTCGATGAACTGCTGCCGGGGCTGCGCTCGCGGACCCCGATGAAATGCCAGGCCGTGGCGGACAGGCTGTGCGCCGCGGCGGTACCAAAAGCCTTTCGGGAAGACGTGGACCGCATCTGCGCCCTGACGGAGCAGTACGACTTCGCTCCGGCGCTGGCCCTGGCGGAAAGGGTTCTGGACAAAATCAAGAGAGACGCATGATGGATCTGTCGCAATGCCGGGTGCTCGCAGTGGACGACACCAAGCTCAATCTGGACATACTGGTCAACACGCTGGGCAAGAGCCATGAGTTGGCCGTGGCCCTGAATGGGGTCTCGGCGCTGGAGATGGCCGTAGGGTCGCCGCCGGATCTGATTCTGCTGGACATCATGATGCCCGGCATGAACGGCTACGAGGTCCTGGAAAGGCTCAAGCAGCACCCTGCCACGGCCGAGGTGCCGGTCATCATGCTTTCGGCCCTGTCCGACGTGGGCACCAAGGCGCGGGGCTTTCAGCTCGGGGCCGTGGACTACCTGAGCAAGCCCTTTGAAGTCGAGGAGCTCAAGGCCCGGGTGAGGACCCATCTTCTCCTGGCTCGGGCCCAGCGGGACCTGCGATGCCAGAACGAACGCCTGGAGGAGATGGTGCGCGAGCGCACCCGCGAGGTCATCCAGACCCAGCAGGCGACCATCGAGAGCATGGCTGCCCTGGCGGAATACCGCGATCCCGAGACCGGCCAGCACATCCACCGGGTCAAGGGGTACGTGACCATCCTGGCCGAGGAGCTGCGGACGCACCCGCGCTTCGCCGGCACCCTGACCCGCGACTTCATCGAACTGCTGGGATTGTCCTGTCCGTTGCACGACATCGGCAAGGTCGGCGTGCCCGACCACATCCTGCTCAAGCCGGGGCCGCTGACCAACGAGGAGTTTGCAGAGATGCGCCGGCACACCGAGTACGGCCGGGACGCCATACTCTCGGTGCAGCGCAAGCTCGGGGCCATGCCGTTTCTGCGCATGGCCGAGGACATCATCTTCACCCACCACGAAAAATGGGACGGCAGCGGCTACCCGCAGGGGCTGGCCGGAGGAGACATCCCCCTGTGCGGGAGGATCATGGCCCTGGCCGACGTCTACGACGCCCTCATCAGTCGCCGGGTCTACAAGCCGCCCTTCACCCACACCAAGGCCGCGGAGATCATCCTGCAAGGCGCCGGGACGCATTTCGATCCGGACATCGTGGAGGTGTTCGCGGAGTTTTCCCAAGCCTTCCGGCAGGTGGCCCTCTTCAACTCCGAATCGGACGAGCAGCGCGAAAATCTGGCCCGGTGACGGCTTCCGTTCAGTCGCCCTGCGTGTTGCCCGTCGGGAAGGGGCGTCCCTTGCGCTGGTGCCTGATGACGGCGTTGGTGTGCTCGCGCAGGGTGCGGCTGAACTGGTGGGATCCGTCGGATCGGGCCACGAAGTAGAGGAAATCGTGCTCTTCAGGGCTTGAGGCCGCCTGGAGCGAGGCCTTGCCGGGCGAGCAGATGGGGCCGGGCGGCAGGCCCGGGTGGACGTAGGTGTTGTAGGGGTTGGAGGCGTCCTGCAGGTGCGAGCGGCGCAGGTTGCCGTCGAAGGTTTCGCCCAGGCCGTAGATGATGGTCGGGTCGCACTGCAGCAGCATGCCGAGGCGCAGGCGGTTGGCGTAGACCCCGGCCACGGTGGGGCGTTCGGCGGGGACGGCCGTTTCCTTCTCGACGAGAGAGGCCAGGATGACCAGGCGGTGCAGGGCTGCGGGATCCCCGGCCTGGGGCAGGTCCGCCACGCTGGCCCGGAAATGCTCCAACAGGGCGTCGAGGATCGGGTAGGGGTTCTGGTCCGGGATGCGCGCGAAGAAATAGGTCTCGGGGAAGAGGTATCCTTCGGCGTCCGTGGCGTTGATGCCTTTGGACAGCAGATAGTCGCGGTCCCGGCAGGCCGCCAGGAATCGCTCCGACGTGGTGAGGCCCGTGGCGTTCACGGCCTGGGCCACCTCGCGCATGGTCAGCCCTTCGGCAAAGCTCAGACGGTAGAGGATGGGCTTGCCGAAGGCCAGGACTTCCAGAATTTGCCTGGGGCTCATGGCCCTGGAGAGTTCGAACTCCCCGGCCTGCAGGGGCAGCTTGCGGTAGCGGCCGTAGGTCCGGAAGACCTCTGCGTGCCTGATCAGCCCTTCCTCCTCGAGTTTCGCCGACACGCCGCGCAGGCTTTCGCCCGTCTCGACGCGAAAGACGGTCGTCGCGTTCGATTCCGCTTCGACGGGCGTCTCCACGTAGCGCCAGGCGGTGTAAAGTCCCGCCGCGGCAGCGATGCCCGTCGCAAGAACCACCGCCAGGGCGAGCTTCATCCACGTCTTCATGAATTCCCCAGATAGGTTTCGAGGATGCACACGGCCGCCATCTGGTCGAGCATCTCGGCCTGCCTGCGCGCCGGCACGCCGGCCTCGCGCAGGCGTTCGCGTGCGTCGAAGGACGTCAGGGCCTCGTTGACGAGGTGGATGGGCAGGTCCGTGCGGCGGGCCAGGCTGTCGCGGAAGTTCAGGACCTGCCTCGTGGTCAGGGTCTGCCTGCCTTCCATGTCCAGGGGCAGGCCCAGGACAACTGCCTCGACGCCCTCGGCCGCGATGACGGCCAGCAGGTCGGCGAAGAGCTTGTCCCTGGTGCTTTTGGCCAGCGTTCTCAAGGGAAAGGCCATGCCGCCTTGGGCGATGGCCAGTCCGATGCGCTTCTGACCGTAGTCGATGCCTAAGAGCTTCATGCGGGTTTCCGGGTCCGTCAGGCCGTGGCCGCCACGACCTGTACGCCGGACTGAACCTCGGACTTGGCCAGCTGCCTGTGGAATTCCTTGCGCCAGTTCTCCCCGTGACGCAGGCGGGCCAGGTATTCCAGGGTGTGCAGCACGTCGCGCTCGGCCCCCATTTCCAGGAGCGTCCTCTGGATGCCGATCTTGCACGAGGGGCAGCCGACGATGATCGGGCCGTCGGCGGAGTAGACCGCGAGATCCGTCGAGAGCTGCTCCTTCTTGCGCGCTCGCAGGCGGTTGTAGATCCGGGGCGAGGTCAGGGCGCCGAGCCCGGATTCACCGCAGCAGTAGGGCGAGATCGAGACCTGGGCGCCCACCAGCTTGCCCACCTCGCGGGCGTAGATGTCCCCGGCCTTCAGCGGCGGCACCCCGGTCCACTCGTGGTGGCAGGCCGCGTGGTAGAGCAGGCGCTCCGGCCCCTGGCCGAAGCCCGCCTTGGAGTTCTGGATGATGAACTGCACCACGTCCATGTGCTCCACCTGGCGCGTTTCCAGGGACTTGAGGCGATAGTCCTTGATGCCCTCGCGGCAGGTGCCGCACGAGGTCAGCACGGCCTTGACGGCGAAACCGGCGGTCTCGGCCTGGCGGATCAGGTTTTCGAGAATCTTCTGGTTCTCCTTGCCCATGCGCTCGAACTGGTCACGGCAGCCAGAGGCCAGCAGCGGATAGCCGCAGCACAGGTGGTCCGGCGGCAGGACCACGCTCACACCGGCGTCGAGGAGCAGGCGCACGGCGGCCATGCCGATGGAGCGGTAGAAGAGGCTCGCCCCGCAGCCCGGGAAGTAGATCACGGCACGTTTGCTGGGTGCGTCCTTGGGCGAAATGACGTTGCCCTTGGCGAGGTGCAGGCCTTCCTTGAGATTCTTGAACTGGGTGGAAGGCCCCTTGCCGCGCAACAGCGGGCTGTCGAGGCGTTCGCGCCACTTGGCGGGCAGCAGGTTCACGGTCCGATTTCCAAGCTCCTGGCCGATGCCGGCGATCTTGGCCACCTTGGGCAGGGTGACCTGCGGGTCCTGGCTCAGGAGGTTCAGCACGCGGTTCTTGAAGGGGTGCCCGCCCGCGCCCTTTTCCTCCAGGTAGGCGCGCATCTGCAGCGTTACGTCCTGGGTGCGGATCTTGACCGGGCATATGGCGTAGCATTTACCGCAGGCCGTGCAGTGCTCCAGAATCTTGCGCAGTTCACCCAGGAGCTTGGTCTGGGGTTCGCCGTTCTGCAGCTGGGAATAGTAGATGGCCTCGACCAGGGCGCCGAGTGTGATGTTCTTGTTGCGCGGGTGGAAGAGTAGGCCCTTCTGGGGCAGGTACATGGGGCAGACCTGCTTGCATTTGCCGCAGCGGGTGCAGGTCTGTACGTTCAGCAGCAGGTTGATGAGGCTCTCCTTGCCCGGGAGCGCCGTCTTGTTGATGTCCTTGATCAGGCGGTTGAAGGAGAAGGTGTAGGGCACCACCACCAGGTCGCGCTGGGTCAGCTTGCCGGGGTTGAAGATGTTGTTGGGGTCGACCTTCTTCTTGTATGCGCGCAGGGCCGCGATCTTCTCCTCGGCCAAGAACCCGATCTTGGTGATGCCGATGCCGTGCTCGCCCGAAACCTGGCCCTTGAATTCCAGGACCTTGTGGAAGAGCTTCTCCACGGCCTCCTCGGCCAGGGCCAGCATGCGCGGGTCGTTGGAGTTGACGGGCAGGTTGACGTGGCAATTGCCGTCGCCGGCGTGCATGTGGTTGGCGATGACGACGCGCGTGTTCTGCATGTTCTCGAAGATCTTGCCCAATTCCTCGTGCAGCTTGGGGTACTTGCCCTTGAGGTGCTGGAAGAAGAAGGATGTCTGCAGCTGCAGTTCCTGTTCGGGCAGCTCGTCCTTGCGGATCTTGCCCTTGATGATGGACGAGGCCACGTCCATCTCCATGCGCACGAACTCGTCGTCGACCTCGATGCCGGGCAGGACCTGCACCTGCTGCAGGGCCTCGCGGTAGGCGATGGCCAGGTAGTAGAGGTTCTGCTCTTCCAGGAAGTCCGAGAAGTCCGGAATGACCTCCAGGGGGATGACGATGTCCTCGTTGAGCTTGAATCCGCTGGTGCGTTTGGAGATGGCCGAGAGCTGGTGCCGGTCGTGCCAAAAGACCTCGGCCTCGCGTTCGTCGGCGGCCACGAAGCTGTCGACGTTGTCGTAGCCCGCGCAGATGTCCGTGATGCGTCGCACGGCGTCGAACACGGCCTCCTCGTCGGTGGAGTCGAGCTGGACGATGAGCACCGAGATGGGGATGCCATCGAACTTCTGGGACTTCTTGGAATACTCGATGGCTTGGACGTACTTGATGCCGAACTCCTCCAGGGCCGAGAGCTTGACCAGGTCGCCCTGGGTGCGAATCTCGTTGCGCAGGGCCACGATGTCCTTGATGACGAACATGGCGTTGCGCATGGAGTTGCCGTAGAATTCCAGGCACATGACGCGCGAGTGTGGCAGGATGGGGTGCAGGGTGAAGGTGGCCTCGGTGATGACGCCGTCCACGCCCTCCTTCTGCACGCCGGGCAGGCCGCCCAGAAACTTGTTGGTCACGTCCTTGCCCAGGGCCGTGCCGCGGATCTCGTCGCCTTTGAGGGTCAGAAGTTCCTTGCGGTTGTCGAATTCGTCGAGGATCTCGTATGTGGCGGCCTCGTCGGGCATGATCTTGTGCCAGGGATGGTCCACCCGCCTGACCTGGATCAGCTCGCCCGTGGGCAGGACCATCTTGTAGGACAGGAGGTTGTCGAGCGTCGTGCCGTACTCGAAGGCGAAGGGCCCGCCGGCGTTCTCCGAGACGTTGCCGCCGATGGACGAGGCCGCCTTGGAGGCCGGGTCCACGGTGAAGAGCATGCCCTTGGCCGCGGCGGCCTGGATGGCGTTCAGGGTGATGACGCCCGACTGCAGGGTGATGGTCCGGCCCTGGACGTCGATGTCCATGATGTCCTTCAGGCGGCTCAGGCTCAGGATCACGCTGCGCGGCTTGGCCGGCACGGCGCCGCCCGTCAGGCCCGAGCCTCCGCCGCGGGGCACGATGGGGAAGCCCATCTCGTTGGCCAGGCGGATGATGCCCTGGATCTGGGCCGTGTTCTCGGGGAAGACCACCAGGGCCGGCAGCTCCATGCGCAGGTCCGTGGCGTCGGTGGAGCATTCGATGAGGTTGTTGGCCGCGGTGACGATTTGCTCCTTGTCCAGGATTCTGGACAGGCGCTCCACCAGGGCGGCCCTGAACTTCTGGTCGGCTTCCCAGTTCTGCCAGAAGCGCTCCAGACAGCCCGAAAGCTCGCGGAAGTATTCCGGCGACAGGGCTGCGCGTTCAGCCTGCAGCCGGGCGTTGACGCTCTGGCGGACGTCCTTGGGCGGGATGAACGGGTTGTAGCGGATGATGAACAGCTCTTCGGCCAGGTCCAGGGCCAGCTGTTGCAGGTATTCGGGCCAGGTCTGGAACTCTTCGAGGGGAAGTCCGAGGACGCGTTTGACCAGGCGTTCGGGGGCGAGGGATATATGTGGTCCTTTCTGGGGCATGGCGATTTCCGTTGGTCTGGCCTGAGGGCGGGCCGTTGCTGAAGGCGCGGCGCGGCGGAAGGGCATCCGCGGTCACGAAAAAAGATAATTTTTAATCGCAAGATAGGGGGTTGGCAAGGCGAAAAGGCGGGGCAGGCCGGGAACGCCCGCCCGGCGCGGTGCGCCGGGCGGGGGGGCGGGTCAGAAGGAGGACGCCTCGCATTCGAGGCTGCGGGCGTAGATGTGCCCGGGGTCGGTCATGGTGTCCAACAGACCTGCCCGGGCCTGAACCATGGTCATGAGCTTGTGCAGGGTCGGGGACTGGGGGGCGAGCAGGGCCTGGCCGGAGGAGAAAAAGGCCTGCATGAATTTTTCCTTGGCCGTGGGTTCCCGGCGCAGTTCCTTGCTTTCGACGGCGGTCAGCCCGGCCAGGGTGCCGGCCGTCTTGACGGCCTCGTCCAGGTCGCCGAGCTGGTCCACGAGCTTGGCCTCCTGGGCCACCTGACCGAGGAAGACCCGGCCCTGGGCCATCTTCTCGACATCATCGGGAGCCATGCGGCGGCCGTTGGCCACGCGGCTGATGAAGAGGTTGTAGCCGAACTTGAGGAGGTGCTCGATGGACGCCTCGACCTTCGGCGCCAGGGGGCGCAGGGGGTTGCCCAGGTCGGCCAGGGAGGTGGTGCCGATGCCGTCGCTCGTTATGCCCACAGATTCGGCCGCGTTCTCGAAGGTCGGGAAGGCAGCGAAGATGCCGATGGAGCCCGTCAGGGTCGTGGGCGCGGCCACGATGCGGTTGGCGCCCGCGGCGATCCAGTAGGCTCCGGACGCGGCCACGCTGCCCATGGACACGACCACGGGCTTGCCGGCTTCCTGGGTGCGCGCGATTTCGTGGTGGATTTCCTCGGAGGCCGCGGCGCTGCCGCCGGGGCTGTCCAGGCGCAGGACCACGGCCACCACGGAGGAGTCCTGCCGGGCCTGCCGGAACAGTTCGGCCAGGGATTCGCTGCCCGTCATGCTTTCGGGCTGCTTGCCGGGCATGATGGGGCCGCGGGCGCGGATGACGGCTACGAGTTCCTTGGCCTTTGACGCATGGGCCGCCGTCATGGCGAGGTAGTCGCGGAAGGAGACGCGGTGCATGTCCCGGGACTTCAGGCCGGTCTTGCCTTCGAGGAACTGGTCGAACTGGTCGCCCGTGCGGATGTCGTCCACCAGCCTGGCCGTCACGGCCAGCTTGGCCGCGTCGCCCTCGACGTCGCGCAGGCGGGTGTCGATGTTCTCGACGTAGGCCGTGATGTCCGCCGCGGTCACGCTGCGGTTCTTGCCCAATTCCGCGAGGTAGGCCTGCCACAGGCCGTCGAGCCACTGGCGGCTCGATTCGCGCGCTTCATAGGACATGGAGTCGCGCATGAAGGGTTCGGCCGCCGACTTGTAGTCGCCGACGCGGTAGACGTGGAAGTTGATGCGCAGTTTGTCCAGGAGGCCCTTGAAGTAGGTCTGGTACATGCCGAAGCCGTTGATCATCACCCCGCCCAAGGGGTTCACGGAGACCGAGTCGGCGTAGGAGGCCAGCAGGTACTGGCCCTGGGTGTAGAACATGGCGTGGGCCAGGACGGGCTTGCCCGTTTCCTTGAAATCCCGGATGGCCTTGCCGATGTCCGTGAGTTTCGTCGTGTCGCAGCCCTGCAGGTCGCGGGGGTCGATGACCATGGCCTTGATGCGCGAATCCGTGGCGGCCCTGCGGACGGCGTCGATGACGTCCTGGGCCTTGGTCTCGTCGGCCACGGCCGTCTCGCGCCCGAGCTTGAGGAAGGCCTCGGCCGGGTCGGGCGGCGTGGTCTCCTCCACGAGGGTGCCGGAGGGGTTGAGCAGCAGGACCGAATTGGAGTCCAGGGTCTCCTTGGTGTCGGAGAACACGGCCACCAGCAGGACGATGATGACGATGATGAAGAAGATGTTGGCGAAGGCGTTCCGGATGCCGGTCAGCACCTTCCAGACTATGCCGAGAACCTTGGTCAGACGGGAGAGTATATCCACGATGTCCGCTCCTGTTATTGTTGCAGCGCCAATCTTCCGTAGGCGGCCTGGCCGAGTGAGATGCATGCGTCGTTGGGTGGCAGGGCCAGGTGCGCGAGCACCGTGAGGCCTTCCCGTTCGAGCAGTCCGGGAAGGGCGGCGGCCAGCGTCAGGTTCTGCATGACCCCGCCGCTCAAGGCCACTGTGGAGCAGCCGCACTGCCCGGCCAGGCGGACGCAAAGCCCGGCAAGACCGTCCATGAGCCCGAGGTGGAAACGTCTGCTGATTCTGGCCGAAGGCTCGCCGTCGCGCCACTGCGCATGGACCTGGGCGAAGAGCTTCAGTGTGTCGAGTTCCACGAGGCCGTCATGTTCGATGATGGGGCACGTATATCCGTCTTTTTCGCTTTTGTCTTGTATGGCTTCGAGCCGGATTGCGGCCTGTCCTTCGTAGGAGATGCGGTCGCAGACGCCGAGCATGGCGGCGACGGCGTCGAAGAGGCGCCCGCAGCTGGAGGACAGGGGGGAGTTCAGACGGCGGTCGAGCATCTGGCCCACGACCCTGTCGGCCGCGGCGTGCTCCGCCAGCCACGGCCACGGTTTTCCGCCGTCGGCCTCGATGCCGAGGGCGTGCAGGAAGGCCCGGGCCAGCCGCCACGGTTCGCGGGCCGCGGCGTCGCCGCCGGGCAGCATGACCTGGGAGAAGCGCCCCAGACGCACGTGCCGCAGTTCGCGCGTGTCCACCAGCAGCGCCTCGCCGCCCCAGACCGTCCCGTCGTCGCCCAGGCCCGTGCCGTCCAGGGCCAGGCCGATGGCCGGGCCGACGTGGCGGTTTTCGGCCAGGACCGCGTGGATGTGGGCGTAGTGGTGCTGCAGGGGCAGGCAGGGCAGGCCCGAGGTGCGGGCGAATTCCGTGCTCATGAAGTCCGGGTGCAGGTCGTGGATCACGGCCGTGGGCCGGACTTGCAGGATGTCGGCCAGGTGGGCGGCGATCTCCTGGAAAAAACCGTAGGCTTCGAGGTTCTCGAGGTCGCCGATGTGCTGCGAGACGAAGGCCTGCCTGCCCTTGGTCAGGCAGAGGGTGTTCTTGAGCAGGGGGCCCGTGCCGAGAACGACGGGCCCGTCCTGGGCCAGGTCCACGGGCGCCGGGGTGAAGCCGCGCGCCCGGCGGATGAACTGGGGCGCGTCGCCCACGGCGCGGACTACGGAGTCGTCGCAACGGATGAGGATGTCGCGGTCGTGCAGGAGGAAGGCGTCGGCGATGGCCCCGAGCCTGCGCAGGGCCTCGCGGTTGCCCAGGCAGATGGGCTCGGAGCTCATGTTGCCCGAGGTCATGACCAGGGCCGCCGGAGCGGCCAAGGAGGACAGTTCGTCGAAGAGCACGTGGTGCAGGGGCGTGTAGGGCAGCATGACGCCGAGGTAGTCCGTGTCCGGCGACAGCCCCGGCGCGAGCCCGGCTCCCTTGCGGCGCCGGGCCAGGACGATGGGACGCTCCCGGCCCGTGAGGAGGCGCGTCTCGCATTCCGAAAGCTCGCACACGGCGCGGGCGGCTTCCAGGTCGCGGACCATGATCGCCAGGGGCTTGTCCCTGCGGTTCTTGCGCGCCCGCAGCAGGGCCACGGCCTCCCGGTTGCGGGCGTCGCAGGCCAGGTGAAACCCGCCCAGGCCCTTCATGGCCGCGATGCGGCCCGCCTGAAGCAGTTCCGTCACGCCGCGGATGGCCGCGTCATTCTCGGACATGGTCCGGCCTTCCCGGTCCGTCAGCCACAGCCTGGGGCCGCACACGGGGCAGGCGTTGGGCTGGGCGTGGAAGCGGCGGTCCAGGGGGTTCTCGTATTCCGCTAGGCAGTCCGGGCACAGGGGGAAGCAGGCCATGGACGTGGTGGCGCGGTCGTAGGGGATGGAGCGGGTGATGGTGTAGCGCGGCCCGCAGTTGGTGCAGTTGGTGAATGCGTAGCGGTGGCGGCGGTTCGCCGGGTCGCGCAGGTCCGCGATGCAGTCGTCGCAGGTGGCCACGTCGGGGCTGATGAGCACCTGGTGGCCTGCGCCGCCGGTGCTCTTGAGGATGCTGAAACCTTCCTCGTCGGGGTGGGGGGCGACGGACTCGCGCTCCCAGGTCACGATGCGGGCCAGGGGCGGGACGTTCGCGTTGAAGCGGGCCTCAAAGGCGTCGAGCCTGTCCCTGGTCCCCTGCACCTCGATGAGCACCCCTTCGGGCGTGTTCAGCACTAGGCCGCTGACGCGGGCTTCCAGGGCGGCCTTGTAGACGAAGGGCCGGAATCCGACCCCCTGCACCCCTCCGGTGATGATCCATTTCCAGCGTTCTGTGGGCATTGGGTATCCGATTTATGCGTGATGCGCTCGTCGGGCGGCCGCGCATGGCGGCTGGTCCTGGCCGAGCGGGAAGCCTGGTTCATAGCCTCAAGGCCGCGGCGACCGCAACATTGACCTTTCCGGACCGTGTCCGTATGAAAGTGAGCCCCGAAAAATCCTCCAAGTCGTTCCCCCGACAAGGAAAACCCGATTATGCACAATTACGCCGACCTGCATGGGCGGTTCATGCGCGCCGGGCATCTGGCACATATCCTCGACGAGTCCCACGCCCTGATCATCGTCCTCGATGCCGAGCGCAGGCTCGTCCACTGCTCCAAGGCCGTGCTCGACCTCGTCGGCGCGGCTCGCCTCGACGAGCTCTGGGGCCTGCGGCCCGGGGACTTCCTGCGCTGCGCCAACGCCTGCGAGGCCGGTTGCGGCGCCGGCTCCCTGTGCGGGGAGTGCGGCGCGCTGCTGGGCATCCGCTCCGGTCTGGACGGGATCGCGGCCGAAACGGAATGCTCCCTGACCCTCATGTCGCAGGATCAGCTGCAGGCCCGGGAATTCAAGGTCAGGGCCATCCCCGTGTCCCTGGACGGCCAGCCCTTTGTGGCCGTGTCCCTGCAGGATTGGACCCACGAGAAGCGCTGCCGCTCCCTGGAGCAGGTCTTCCTGCACGACATCCTGAACACCGTGGGCGCGGTCAAGGGCATCCTCCATTTCCTGCGCGCGGACATGACCGGTGACAATCGCGAACTTCTGGACACCATCCTGCCCTATTTCGACCTCTGCGTGGATGAGATCTCCGCCCAGCAGAAGCTTCTGGCCGCCGAGAACAACGAACTGCGGCTGAGCCTGGAGCGCTTTTCCCTGGGCCAGCTCCTGCAGGGACTGGCCAACATCCACACCCAGCACGCCCTGGGCAGGGGCAAGGACATCGTGGTCGAGATGGAGACCACGGCCGACGAAGTCATTTCCGACCGCACCATCGTACACCGCATGTGCATGAATCTGCTCAAGAACGCCCTGGAGGCCACGCCCGAAGGCGGGACGGTGCGCATGCGGGCCGGCGTCGGGCCGGACGTCTTTCATGTCTGCGTCCACAACCCCGGTGCCATGCCCCAAGACGTGCAGCGCCATCTCTTCCGCCGCTCCTTCTCCACCAAGGGCCAGGGGCGGGGCTTGGGCGTCTACAGCGTGCACCTGCTCTGCGCGAACTACCTGCAGGGCCGGGTCTGGTTCGAAACGGGCGAGGCCGGCACGACCTTCCATCTGCGCATCCCACAGGGGCAAGACCTGCAGCAGGCCTGACGGGTCCGCGCCGGATCGGCCTCAAGCCCTCAGGAACCGCCGCGGCGCGACAGCCATGCGCGGCGGATGAGGCTCTTCAGCAGGACATCGGGCCGGAAGGACTCCGGCTTGAGGTTTTGCGGAAGTTCAAAGCCCGCAGCGTTGAAATCTCCCGGACACAGTCGCGGAAAATTCAGTTCATCGGTCCTTGTCCCTGCCAACCCCGCACGTTCGCAGGCCCTCCAGACCGGAAAGGACTCTGGCGGCGCCCTGAGCACCATGGCGCTGGCCGTGTCCAGGGCCACGGGGTTCGCGCTGGCGGCGAGGAGCCCCAGGGGGAACGGGTCACCGGCGATGGGGCCCGTGCGGTGCATGGCCTCCACGCCGTCCATGAGGCTGACCACGGGCGGCAGGACATCCATGAGCCCGCAGATCATGTCCGCGAACCGCCCGCCCTTGTCCCCATGCACGGCATGCAGCCAGGCCTTGCTCACGCCCGTGACGCATCCGAACAGGTTCTTGACCGCGCCGCTGTAGCGCATCTGCGAATGGGCCTTGAACTTGGGCAGGTTCAGGATGAGGTCGGCCTCCAGTGCGTCGGCCGAGACCGGCACGCGGACCGACCCGCTCGGCACCTTCACGCCGCGGCCGAGGGTGACGACGGGCACGCCCAGGGGGCGCAGCATTTCCGGCAGGCCGATGGCCGAGGCGACGGCCTGGGCCGTGCCGAAGGCCGGGGAGTCCCCGACGGTGACGCGTGCGCCGCATTCCAGGCAGTGCCGGGCCGCCGCGGCGATGACCGAGGCGTGGGTGCAGCACAGGGGGGCGCCCTTCAGGGCCACGAAATTGGGCTTGATCAGCACGCGGGTGCCGGAGATGTCGGGCAGGAGCCGAGCCAGGAGAAGGGAGACGGTTTCGGGGGCCAGGGAGTAGTCCCGGGCCCGCTCCATGAGGACGTCAGGCACCGAAGGCCTGGTTCAGGGCCTTGGAGATGACCCGCACGTGGGCCTTCTCCTGTTCGGCCAGGAGCATGTAGGTCGTGGCGGCCTCGGGGTCGGCGTCGCGCTTGGCCAGACCGCGGTAGAGATCGTAGGCGTAGTATTCGATCTCGCAGGCCAGTTCCAGCAGACGCAGCTTGCGGTCGTCGGGGTTTTTCCCCAGGCGGGCCATCCAGGCCGAGATGGGTTTGCCGCCCTCCATGATCTTGCCGTCGAGACGCTCGAAGAGCGCTTCGAAGGACTCCGGGGCAGGGGCCTTACGGTGCTTGGACCAGTAGGTGAAGATGCTCTTGGCGTGCCCTTCCTCCATGCCGCCCAGGTCCTTGAGCATGTCGCCGAGTTCCGTGCCGGCGTATTCCTGGGCGAGGTCCCGGTAGAAGAGCCAGGCGCCCTTTTCCATGTTCATGGCGCGGTAGAGCGTCTGGGCCAGCGGCATGTCCCGCGGGAAAAGCTCGAGGTGCGGGATGTCCTTGAGCTCCTTGCCTTCCCAGCCGGCGATTCCGCCCACGAGGTTGTAGATCATGCCCTGTCGCGGCCCGATGTCCTTGATCAGGGCCGCGGCCACGGCGGACCTGCCGCCCGTGCGGCAGTAGAGGATGAGGTTCTGCTCGCTGCCCAGTTCGCCGATGCGGTTCTCGATCTCGGGCAGGGGGATGAGCTGGGCGCCGGGAATGTGCCCTTCCGCGTACTCGCGGGGTTGCCGCACGTCGATGAGCAGGTAGTTGCGTTCCCTGGTTTTGGTGCGGAATTCCTCCAACTCGTCCGGGAAGATATTGATCACGTTCCTGCTCATTGCCGCCTCGTATGTGGCCAAGGTTGATCGAAGTCCTCCCCATACGGCAAAGATTTGCATAAATCCAGTAGCCTGCGGACCGGCTCCCGGCGGGGCCGGACGGCATCGGGCGCATCGGGCGCGGCGAAATGTGGTTTGATTTTCTCATGATCTGGGATAGATGGTTGCCGTTTGCGTCGCGGTCCCGCCCGCGACCGCGTCCGGCTTCTGCCCGGCGCGCTTCCGTCACGTCTTCCCGGAGTATCGCATGATCATACCCGTCATTCTGGCCGGCGGTTCCGGCACCAGGCTCTGGCCCCTGTCGCGCAAGCTCTACCCCAAACAACTCCTGGCCCTGGTGGACAGCAGCACGCTGGTCCAGAACACCCTGTCGCGGCTGCACGGGCTGAACGACCTGGCCGATCCCCTCATCATCTGCAACGAGGACCACCGCTTCATCATCGCCGAGCAGATGCGGGCCATGGGCGTGACCCCGGACGCCATCATCCTCGAACCCGTGGGCCGCAACACTGCCCCGGCCGTGGCCGTGGCCGCCCTGCGCGCCCTGGAGAAGGACCCGGACGGGGTGCTCCTCATCCTGCCGGCCGACCACCTCATCGCCGAGCCGGCCCGCTTCCACGCCGCCGTGAACGAGGCCTCGGCCCATGCGGCCAAGGGGCATCTGGTCACCTTCGGCATCGTGCCCACGGCCCCGGAGACCGGCTACGGCTACATCCTGCAGGGCAGCCCCCTGGAAGAGGGCACGGCCCGGGCCATCGAGCGCTTCGTCGAGAAGCCCGACCTGCCCACGGCCGAGAGCTATGTGGCCACGGGCGAATATTTCTGGAATTCCGGCATGTTTCTTTTCCGTGCCGACACGGTCCTGGCGGAACTGGAGCGTTTCGCCCCCGCCATCGTCCAGGCCTGCCGCGAATCCCTGGCCAAGGCCGGACAGGATCTGGACTTCCTGCGCCTGGACCGGGCCGCCTTCGAGGCCTGTCCCGAGGACTCCGTGGACTACGCCGTCATGGAGCAGACGGACAAGGGCGCCATGGTGCCCCTGTCGTGCGGCTGGAACGATCTGGGCTCGTGGGAGGCCCTGTGGCAGGCGGGGAGCAAGGACGAGAGCGGCAACGTGATCCGTGGCGACGTGGTGACCTGCGACGTCCACGACTCGTACCTGCACGCCGAGACGCGCCTGCTGGCGGCCGTGGGGCTGCGCAACCACATCGTGGTCGAGACCGCCGACGCCGTGCTCATCTCGCCGCGGGACCGGGTGCAGGAGGTCAAGAAGATAGTGGACAAGCTCAAGGCCGAGAACCGCATCGAGGCCGTGGCCCACAAGAAGGTCTTCCGCCCCTGGGGGCACTACGAGTCCATCGGCGACGGCGCGCGCTATCAGGTTAAGCGCATCACTGTCTCGCCGGGGCACGTCCTGTCCCTGCAGAAGCATTTCCACCGCGCCGAGCACTGGGTCGTGGTCCAGGGCACGGCCGTCGTGACGCGGAATGACGAGGAAATCCTGCTGCGCGAAAACGAATCGGTCTATCTCCCCCTGGGCGCCGTGCACCGCCTGGCCAACCCGGGCAAGATTCCGCTGGAACTGATTGAGGTGCAGGTGGGCAGCTACCTGGGCGAGGACGACATAGTGAGGTTTGAGGATGTTTATGGGCGTTGAGGGGCGATAAAGGGCCGATTGCCGCGTCGCCGCGATGAAAAATGGAGCCTCATGTTGACGGCTACACTTCGGCTCCTTTTTTCATCGCGCTCCTTGCACTCGGCCCTTTCTCGCCCCTCAACGGGGTGCGAGGCGGGTGAAGAAAGCACAATCCCCGCTTGCCGATCCGGGCAGGCGGGGATTGTGCTTTCTTGGTCCTATGGGTCCCATAAGTCCTATAGAACCTATAATTCATCTCCAACAGCTCAGTCTTTCTTAGCCTTGGGCGGCTTCTGCAGGCTGATGCGCCCTATCTGCCCCGCCCGCAGTTCGTTCAGCAGGATGCCGGCGGCCTTGTCCTGATCCACCTCGCCGCCCTTGACCAGGCAGCCGCGCTTGCGGCCCACGGCTTCCAGCAGTTCGAGCCCCCCGGCGGGCAGTTCCGTCAGCTTGTAGCGCGCCTGCAGCAGTTCCGGGTATTCGCGCAACAGGTAGACGCCCGCGCGGGCGGCCACCTCGGCGTTGTCCATGGCCGTCTCGCGCACGGCGCCGCTGGCGGCCAGCATGTAGGAGGCCTCTTCGTTCTCGATCTTGGGCCAGAGCACTCCGGGGGTGTCGTAGATGGTCAGCTCGTCGCCGATGTGCACGCGCTTCTGCTTGGTGGTGATGGCCGCCTGGTTGGCGGCGCGGGCCACCCGGCGGCCGACGAGGGCGTTCATGAGGGTGGACTTCCCGACGTTGGGGATGCCGACGATGAGGCAGTTCACGGGCTGCATGATGAAATTGCGCGGCGGGACCATGCCGGGCAGCACGGCCAGGATGCGCTTTGCGTCCTTGGCCGAGGTGCCGACGATCTCCATGGGCACGGCGCCCTGCGTGCGATAGAAGTCCTTCCAGGCCTCGGTCACGGCCGGGTCGGCCAGGTCGCTCTTGTTCAGGACCTTGAGGCAGGGGCGGCCGCCGCGCAGTTCGCGTAGCAGGGGGTTTTCGCTGTAGCCCGGCAGGCGGGCGTCCAGAACCTCGATGACCACGTCGACCTTGGCCATGACGAGCGCGATCTGCTTGCGGGCCCGGTGCATGTGGCCCGGGAACCATTGGACGGACATGTCAGCTCCTCCCGCCGGGCAGCAGCCCTTCCTGGCGCAGCAGGGCCTGCGGGTCGGGTTCGCGGCCGCGGAAGAGTCGGAAGACGTCCATGGGGTGGCGGCTGCCGCCCAGGGCCAGGACCGTGTCGCGGAAGCGCCGGCCCAGGGCCCTGCGCGCGTCCGGATCGTCCAGCCCGGCTTCCTCGAAGGCCCCGAAGGCGTCGGCACTCAGCACCTCGGCCCACTTGTAGCTGTAGTAGCCCGCGGCGTACCCGCCGGAGAAGATGTGCGAGAAGGAGCACAGGAAGCGGTCCTCGGGCAGGGGCGGCAGGGGCAGGATATCCTGGGCGATGGCCTGGGCGACGGCCAGCGGGTCGAGGCCGTCGGGGTCGGCCGTGTGCAGGGCCAGGTCCGTCAGGGCGAAGGAAACCTGGCGCAGGGCATTGGAGCCGGCGCGGAAGGTGCGGGCGCCGAGCAGCTTGTCCGCCATGTCCTCGGGCATGGGCTCGCCGGTCTGGTAGTGCCGCGCCAGTCCGGCCAGGGTCGGGCGGTGGTAGCACCAGTTCTCCATGAACTGGCTGGCAAGCTCCACGGCGTCCCATTCGACGTTGGAGATGCCGGCCACGAAGCCGTGCCGGACAGTGGTCAGCATGTGCTGCAGGGCGTGTCCGAACTCGTGGAAAAGGGTCGTCACCTCCTGGAAGCTCATCAGCGACGGCGCCCCGTCCAGGCCCGGGCGCTGGTTGCAGTTCACGTAGGCCACGGGCAGGCGGATATCGCGTCCCGATGCCGCGCAGACGGTGCTGCGGCCGCACAGCTCGTCCATCCAGGCCCCGCCCCGCTTTTCCTCGGGCCGGGCGTAGGGGTCGAGGTAGAGCCCCGCGATTTCGAGGCACTGTTCATCGAGGACGCGGTAAAACGTCGCGTCGGGATGCCAGACGGGCACTCCGTCGGCCGCCTCGATGCGGACATCGAAAAGCTCGCCGATGCTTTCGAACAGCCCCTTCAGGACCGCCGGCAGGGGGAAGTAGGGACGGACAAGGTCGTCGCGCAGCCCGAAGCGTTCCTCTTTGAGGCGCTCGGTCCAGAACATGACGTCCCAGGGCTGGATTTCCTCGTCCTGGCCGTGCTCACGGGCCAGATCGCCCAGTTCGATGAGGTCGCCCAGACCCGGGTCCGTGGCCGCGTCGCGGATGGTGTGCAGGAGGCTCTCGATGCCCGCCACGTCCGGAGCCATCTTGCGGGCCAGGCTCATGGCCGCGAAATTCCCGAATCCGAGCATCCCGGCCTGCTCCCGGCGCAGGGCCAGGATGCGCAGGATGAGCGGCAGGTTGTCATTCTCGCCCGAGGAGGCGCGGGTGATGTAGGCCCGGTAGACCTCCTCGCGCAGGTCGCGGCGCGAGGCGTGCTGCATGAAGGACAGGAAGGACGGCAGGTCCAGGGTCACGGCCCATGGGCCGGTTTCGGCCGTGGCGTCTTCGTGGCCGCGGGCCCTGGCCTTGCCCGCGGCCAGGCTCAGGGAGTCCGCGGGCAGCCCCGCGACGTCGTCCGGGCTGGTCAGGACGAGGGCGTAGGCCTGCGTGGCGTCGAGGACGTTGTTGGTGAAGCGGGTGGACAGCTCGGCCAGTTCCTGGCTGATGGCGTTGAACCGCTCGCGGGCCTCGGCTTCGAGGCCCACGCCCTGCAGCGCCGCGTCGCGGGCCAGGAGGGTGATGGTGCGTTGCAGTGCCTGGCTGAAAGTCTGATATTCGGGGCCTTGCAGCAGGGCCGTGAGGGCTTCGTACACCGGGCGGCTCTGGCCCAGGCGGCTGGAAAATTCCACCACCAGGGGCTGGGCCTCGGCATAGGCCTTGCGCATGGCCGGGGAGTTCCTGACGTTGTGCAGGTGCGTGGCCAGGCCCCAGGCCCTGGAGACGCGGTCCGTGAGCCGTTCGAGGGGCACGAGGAGCCCGTGCCAGGTGGCAGGGCGCGAGGCCTCCAGCATTTCAAGCTCCGCGGTGCTGCGGGCCACTGCCTCCCGGATGGCGGGGACGACATGATCGGCGGTGATGGCGGTGAAGTCCGGGAAAATCTCCCAGTTCAGGATGGGGTTGTGCTCGGGCATGGCGGTCCTTGGCATAGGGATGTTTGTGACGTGTTCCGGTCTACAGAAAAGGGGAGGGGCGGACAAGGCGCATCGGTTGCGAGCTGGGGCCTGTCCCGTCGTCCCGGAAAGCGAGAGGCCCGGTTGCCCGGGCCTCTGATTGTTCAAAGGTCATCGCTGACGGCGCAAACTCATGGTGCGGGGCGCCGCAGGTTCCGCGCGTCCCGCGGGCGGAGCGCGCCTGACGTCCGCCTAGTTCTGGGCGTTCAGTTCGGTCTGCACCTGCTGGATGAGCTCCTTGGCCTTCATCAGCTTGTCCTGCTGCTCCGGGGACTGGAGCTGGCCGGACATGTAGGAGGTCTTCTGGCTCATCTCGTCCAGGATGCTGCTCATGAGCGCGGCGCGGGTCTTGGCGGGCAGGGTTTCGAGGTCCGCCACCTTGGATTCCATGGTGCCGACCTTGGTGTCGAGGGTGGCCACGGAGGTCTTGATGGAGGCCAGGTCCTGGACCTGGGCCGTGAGGCTCTTGATGTTCTGGTTCAGGTTGAAATAGAAGCCCAGAAGCAGGATCACGGCCACCAGGGAGGCGAAGAGCGCCGCCTTGCTCATGTCCTTGCGCGGGGGGGCGGGGGTTGCCGCGGGCTCGCCGGCCGAAACATGCGCGTCATGCCCGGCGAACGTATCGGTTGACTCCGGAACGACCGATTCGGCCTTGGCCTGGAGCAGTTCCTCCACTTCGTCATGGGTCATGGACTTTTCCCTGGTCATTTCCCTGGCCAGTCCTGCGAAATCCTCGTAGGGCGTCACCTTAGCGGATTTTCCGGCAGTTTTGGGTTCCTTGACGACCTCGGTCAGCGCGGGCTTCTTGGCCTTGCGCTCCAGTTGCACGACTTTCTTGGCGGCTCCCATCATATCCTCCGTCACGAACAAATAAGAATGCTTCTATACAAAGGCCGGTCCGAAGGCCAGCCCCGGTTTCAGGCCGTCAGGGTGCGGATGCCCACGGACTTGCGGATGCGCTCCAGGAAGGGGCGACTGTAGGCCCGGGCCTTCTCGGCGCCTTCCTTCAGCACCTTTTCGATGTAGGCCGGGTTCTGCATGAGCTCGGCGTATTTCTCCCGCGGCTCGGCCAGCTGCGCGTTGACCACCTCGAAGAGATCCTGCTTGACGTATCCCCAGCCGATGCCGGCGGCGAACTTGGCGCGCATCTCCTCGACCTGGGCCGGGGTGGCGAAGGCGCGGTACATGTCGAACAGGGCGCAGCCCTCGGTCTCCTTGGGTTCCTCGGGGGCCTGCGAGTTGGTCACGATCTTCATGATCAGCTTGCGCAGGGTCTTCTCCGGGGCGAAGAGCGGGATGTAGTTGTCGTAGCTCTTGCTCATCTTGCGGCCGTCGAGGCCCGTCAGCACGGCCGTGGACTCGTCCACGCGGGCCTCGGGCAGGACGAAGTGCTCGCCGAAATGGTGGTTGAAGCGCTGGGCGATGTCGCGGGTCATCTCCAGGTGCTGGATCTGGTCCTTGCCCACGGGCACGATATTGGCGTTGAACATCAGGATGTCGGCGGCCATGAGGATGGGGTAGCAGTAGAGCCCCATGGTCACGCCCTTGTCCGGGTCTTGGCTGCCGTTCTCCTCGTTCTCCTGGACAGCGGCCTTGTAGGCGTGGGCGCGGTTCATGAGGCCCTTGGCCGTCATGCAGGTCAGGATCCAGGTCAGCTCCGGGATCTCCGGGATGTCGGACTGGCAGTAGAAGGTGCTCTTGTCCGTGTCCAGGCCCAGGGCCAGCCAGGTGGCGGCCACTTCCAGGCGCGACTGGTGCACGCGCTCGGGGTCCTGGCATTTGATCAGGGAGTGAAAGTCGGCCAGAAAGTAGTAGGAGTTGACATTCTCGTCGCGGCTGGCCTCAATGCAGGGGCGGATGGCGCCGACGTAATTGCCTAGGTGTGGCGTGCCGGAGGTGGTGATTCCGGTCAGGACGGTCTGTTTCTTCATCGGTGAAAACCTTAAAGCAGTGGTTTGATGATCATATTTTGCACGAAGGCCGAGACGGGGGACAGGATCATGCCCAGTCCGCCGGTGATGGCCAGCAGAAGCAGGATGATGAAGCCGTAGCGCTCGAGCTGCATGAACTTCATGGCCAGATGGCCCGGCAGCAGGCTGGCCAGGATCTTGCTGCCGTCCAGGGGCGGGATGGGCAGCAGGTTGAAGGTGCCGAGGATGGCGTTGATGAAGACGCCGGCCACGGCGATGTTGATCATGGGCCGCAGCACGTATTCGGCGGACTGGGCCGAAGGTCCCTGGGCAAAGGCCAGGAGGATCTTGAGCACCAGGACGAAGAAGATCATGACCGCGAAGTTGGCCATGGGCCCGGCCAGGGACACGTAGAGCATGCCCTTGCGGTAGTCCTTGTAGTAGTTCGGGTTGATGGGCACGGGCTTGGCCCAGCCGATGAGCTGGGTCAGGACCAGGACCAGGGTGCCCACGGGGTCGAGGTGCTTCAGCGGGTTCAGGGTCAGACGCCCGGCCAGCTTGGCCGTGGGGTCGCCCATGAGATAGGACACGTACCCGTGCGCGAATTCGTGGCAGGTGATGCCGAGGAAAAAGGGCAGGGCGATGATCGAGAAATGGTGCAGGGTCTGGCTTATGTCGAACATAGACTGCATCGGCTATCATCAAGCGCCCCGGCGGGCAACTCCTTTCAGCGCCAGCGGGCGTAGAGGTCGTGGGGGATGGAGAGCTGCTCCATGACCCTGCCCGTGAACTGGGCGACCAGCTCCTCCACGGACTTGGGGCGGTGGTAGAAGCCCGGGCACGGCGGCATGATCACGGCCCCTGACCGCCGCGCGCGGAGCATGTTTTCGAGGTGGATGTCGCTCAATGGCGTCTCGCGCGGCACGAGGACCAGCGTGCGGCGCTCCTTGAGTGTCACGTCGGCGGCGCGGTGGATGAGGTTCGCGCCCACGCCCGTGGCGATGGCGGCCAGGCTGGCCATGGAACAGGGGCACACGATCATGCCCGAATGCTCCCAGGACCCGCTGGCCGGACCTGCGGCGATGTTTTCAGGCTCGTGGATGACATGGAAGAACGCATCCAGCTCGGCCGGGTCCGTGCCCAGTTCGTGCCGAAACACCTGCCTGGCGGCATCGGACACGATCCCGTGCAGCTCCACCCCCTGCGCAGTGCGCAGGGCGCGGGCCAGACTGCGGGCATACTCCATGCCGCTGGCCCCGGTAACGGCCAGGACGATGCGTCGGGTGCTGCTCATGACCTCTCCTCGTGATTCAGTTTGCGGACAATCGGGCTATCCCAGACGAGAAAGCTTGACAAGCCCGGGCCGTCTGCATAGGTAGTCTTTCCTCGTGCGCAATTAGCTCAGTTGGATAGAGCGTTAGCCTCCGGAGCTAAAGGTCGCAGGTTCGATTCCTGCATTGCGCACCATAGAAATCAAGGGTTTATCGGATACTCGCCGGTAGGCCCTTTTTCTTTCCTCTGCACGCTTCCCTGCACTCAGAACCTCGCCCCGCATGGCCTTCTGCCACTTACCGTTACCGTTACATCAAGCCGTCCCTGTTTTAGCCGCCTTTTCTGTTGTCCTCGAACATTTCGACAGGCATCGGGTGTTCCAATTTCCAGACCATCTTGATCGGTCGTTCACTCTCGAAGTTCACCAGTTGCACCGGTCCCAGACAGGTGAAGGGGGCTGTGATCCCGTTTCTTTTCTTCTGGCCGCGGGCAAAGAGAAGGATCGTGTAGCCGCGGTCCTGGTGATGGATCAGGTTCTGGCCGTCAGCATGATGTTGGGCGGTGTTGGCCTGGGACTCCCAATGCACCAGTTCGCGGTTGATCGGGTAGTCCGCGTACATGGTGCTTGGTGAAAACTCTTTTTCTGTTTTTTGGAATGTCACAAGCAGCGCGAAGGTTTTGATTTCCGCAAAATGCAGCACTCCTACGCCAGTTTGACCGGCTGATTCCAAATTTGCTTTGCCGAGGGCCGCTTGAATCTCCTTGATGCCGTAAAAGGCATGCAATTCCAGCGGGCAGGCAAAGGGAAGTCGTATTCTATGGCCTGCTGTATGGCTGGTTTCCTGCGACCATGCCAGTATCTCGTCCAGATCGGCGCAGATCGTGGGGTTTGCCGCCAATCGCGAGAACGCCTCTTCAAGTGAGGCAATGCTAACGTTGTTCCCTTTGTCACCCCAAATTCGGTAGTAGATCAGAAATATCGAATCACCGGCCAGCGTTACGGCCTCGGAAACATGTCCCGCGATGATCCTGCGAAGAATCTGGCGATAGAGCGCCGCTTCGCATGGTCCGCTGATGAACGCCGCGCGAATCAACGCCTTCTTCAACCTGTTCAAGTCCGGATCTGCGGGAATCGGGGCCAGTAGCGCCTTTGCCTTCCAGCCGCTCCATGTTTCTTTGGTCAGTAGCACCTCTGGCTCGTAGTCATGGTAGCGGATGAAATTTCCGAATGTCAGGTTCTGACCCGTCTCGCTGGTGAAAGAGTGGAGGCGTTCGGGTACCTGGACGGCAAGGCGCCTCAGGTTCTCTCGGATGTTCTCCAGGACGTATTCCCTCGACAGCCGGTCAAGCTGAATGGAGCAGCCGGCAGGCAGATGTGGGAAATCGAGTTCCACCTCCTTGTCGATGGCAAAACGGTGCCTGGGGAGGAGGGCCTTGAATTTGCTGTCTGCGCGGAACCGGCGGTGCGCCTGACCGACAAAGTCGAGGACCGTGAGGCAGTCTTTCTCCGGGGCATGACGCAGACCGCGTCCGAGCTGTTGGAGAAAAACGGTCAGGCTCTCGGTCGGGCGCAAAAAGAGGATCGTATTGACTTCGGGCACGTCCACGCCTTCGCTGAGCTTGTCGACCGTGAACAGGAACGAAAGCGCGCCAGTTTTCAATTTGGTCAGCAGGTCGGCACAATCGTGTCCATTCAGACCGGAGACGAAAGCTGCCGAAGGCAGCCCGCGTAGGCTGAGTTGGTCGGCCATGAATTGCGCATGCCGGATCGTCACGCAGAACCCGATTCCTTTGAGGGTATGCAGTTCGGGTTCGTAACGGTGCAAAGCGGAAATGATAGTTTCAACACGTTGTTGGGCACGGGCGCCATCCAAGACGTAGACATTTTCGAGGGCCGATTCATCGTAACGGCCATTGCTCCAAAACTGGTCGCCATTGATGGCAATGGGATCGGCAACGCCGAAATAATGGAACGGGCAGAGAAGTTTTTCTTCCAAGGCCTCGGGAAGACGGATTTCTGCAGTAAAGCGATTGCCGAAATCCGCCGCCACGTTGCCGCCGTCCATGCGCTCGGGAGTCGCCGTGAGTCCGAGGAGAACCTTTGATTCGAAGTGGTCGAATACTGGCCTGTAGCTGTTGGCCACTCCGTGGTGGGCTTCGTCTATGACGATATAGTCGTAAAACGTAGGACCGACGTGTTCCCACAGTTGCCGCGTTGAGAGCATGTTGATGGAGCAGAACAGGTGTTCCAGACGGCCGGCGTTATGGGAGCCGACCTGCAACTCCCCGAAGTTCTGGTCTCTCAAGACCTGACGGAACGTTGCCAGGGCTTGCTGCAGGATTTCCTGCCGGTGGGCCACGAAGAGCAGTTTCGCCTGGCGTTTTTGTTCTTCATAAAACTGCTTGAAGTCGAACGCGGCGATGACCGTCTTTCCGGTACCCGTGGCGGCAATCACCAGATTTTTCCACCGGTCGTGAAGCGATCGCTCCCTTTGTAGCGCCTCAAGGATGCGTTCCTGAAAAGGATGGGGGCAAAGATCGAAAAAGACCGTCGGGGCATCAAGTTGCGGGTTTCTCGCCCGCGCAATGGCTGTGCGAAATGGAGTCGGGTTCTTCGGGTCGAAGGGGATGAACTCGCGGCTATTCCAGTATGTTTCAAACTCGATGGAAAATTTTTCAAGGATATGCGCCATGTCCTGCGCAGTGATCTTCAGATTCCACTCCAGGCCGCTGGTGATGGCGGCGTGCGACATGTTGGCCGAGCCAATGTAGGCCGTTGAGAATCCGGTTTTTCGTCGAAAGTGGTACGCCTTTGCGTGCAGTCTGGTGCGCTCCGTATCGTAGGAAACGCGAACCTGGACGTTCGGCAGGGCTGCGAGCCATTCCACGGCCCTGGCATCTGACGCCCCCATGTACGACGTCGTGATCACGCGAACCGGAATGCGTCGTGCACGCAAATCTTCAAATGAGGCCATCAAGAGGCGCAGGCCGGACCATTTGATGAACGAGAGCAGAATATCCACGCCATCTGCCGAGCGCATTTCTTCGTTCAGTTCATGGGCAAGCTGTGGCTCCTGTGGCGAGCCCGTAAACAGGCTGCTTTCCGAGAGGGACGTGTGTGGGCGCGGAATGCCGGGTTGACCAAAATTCGGTGGAGATATTTCAAGAAGAAGAGGTTTTTGTCCCGGAACAAGGCAATGCTTGCGCAGATGCTCCTTGCCCGGCTGGCTGGCAACCTGTCCGAGAATTTCATTGCACAAGGCCAGCCGTCGTTGCGGATCTGATTCTTCGCGCAGAGACTGCTCCAGCACTCTGGCCACAAAAGCGGCATAACGGCTTGGCTGCTCTTCCTGATCGATCTTGCCGAAGATAGTCCGCAGTTCAGGATGACGATTCAATGATTCCCGAAGCAGTTCGTCAAGAAGTGCATCGTAGATACCTGGCACAGGGTGTTGCATCAGAAGGTCCTGCCGCTTGTGGATACGTACGCCGCGACCACCGAAACATCGGCCTCGGCCCAATCCAAAGAATGTAATTCGCTTGGCTGGAGCCAGAGCAAGGCAGCGTGTTCATGGAGAACAATTTCGCCTTCTTCAATGGTGCAGACGAAAGGGTGTAGAGTGATTGTGAATGTCGGATACTGATGAGTGCTGGTAGGAAGGCTAGGCCCAATGCGTGCCCCAATGCCGAGTTCTTCATAGAGTTCACGGCGCAAGCATTCTTCGGCTGTTTCGCCGGGATCAATCTTGCCGCCGGGAAATTCCCATTTGTTCGGCATGCTCATCGCGGCGCTGCGCTTGGTCGCGAGCACGAGCCCATCACGCTCGATGATGGCGCATGTAACGTGAATGTGTTTTTTCGTTGAGCAGAGATTGTTGTCCATATGTTGTCATTCAAGAATATAGACCATATCACCATTGACGATGAATAAACCTAGTTTAACTCGGAGAACCTTTGTTGTCACTTGGATGAAGTGACACTGTTAGTATGGTTTGAAACTATTAATTGTTGGAACGTTTGAAAGCGAAATCCACCAAAACCTTTGTTTCAGACAAGGAACTTGGGGCCCCATGTTGAAAAAGGAGACTTGTCGACGTTATAAATTTTGGGACGGTGCCTTGTTTTGGCGAAGCGCTCAATACTGTCCTGGCCTTACGCGTATCAGTATTTTCTCCGAACAGTTCATCGAAACCACCCCACGAAGATCCTGTTACCATAAAGAATGCCATTTCTCCTTGAGGGAGCATGCTTGTAAGTTTCTCTCGAGATCGTACGCAAGCACGCAGGATGAGCTTTTTTGATTGCGGGTTGAGCAGTATCAGAATGACATGTTGCCCCTGATCTTCTTGAAAAACAAAGGGAATAGCATTTTGTATATCTTTGGCTGCAACCGCGTGAGTCAGCGGAAAATCCGCTGATGGACCTTGGCGTGTTGGGGCGGACTGGGCTTGAATTGCCGGTTGTGGTCGAGAGGATCCACTGGGGAGCTGATTGGCTTGCGTGGGCGTGAAAATACTGGTCATGGTGGCCCGGATGGTTTTGTACGCGCCGATCAGGAGGAGGGCGGCAAGGGCACATCCTGCGAATTTGAGCGCTAGGGTAGGCCATTGGAATTGTGGGACTTCCAGTTTTATTTGCTGCGAATTCAGGCCGGAAAGAAGGGCCTGTAATGTCGTGGCTAAGTCCTTTGGCCCTGATGTTTGGGCAGAAGGGGTGTCGTGGCGCGTATTCGTTTGCGCATGACCGTAGATGACGCCGCATTTTGGGCATTCGCCTGCGCTAAAATACAGATCGTCGTTTTTTGTGCGTTCATGAAAGCACTTCGGACAGACAATGCCGCCAGTTTGGGATTGTCGAACTATAGGATCGGCTTCTGCGGGCTGGATGGACAACGCTGCTGCCAGCAGAGGGACGATTTGCTCTCTCTTCTGGGACGGAAGACTCCCTCGCTGCGAAAGAATATACGGCCGTAGGTAGCCGACATTGAGCACGGCCACGCCCCGCACCGGACCTCGAACTTCAACAAATCCTCGTGCGAAGCAAAGGATCGGCTTGATCGCGATCCCTCCAAGCCTATCTTTGCCCAGGTGGTCCCGAAGTGAGTATGTTTGTCTCCAGCATTGTTTCAAAAAATCTTTGAAGAATTTTCGGCCGTTTCTGAGGAGAACTTCGTTTTCCTGAGTGATGTTCCCCTTTTGGCTTTTGGTCTCCACCAAAAAGATGCCGTTGGGGCCAAGGACAACATGGTCGATGTTGAAGCCGGGGAATTCGAGGTCATGGAAGACGTAGTAATCGTCAGGGAGCTCCTGCAGGGCTTCGGCGACAGCTTGTTCGGATTTTGCGCCGGTGTCGGCATCGGAAATGCGCTTTTTGAGCTTGAGTCCGACTTCTTCAAGCGACTTTATGCAGAGGACATAGATGGCGGCGACGAGGACGCCCCATACAAAATGTCCACGTTTGAACAGATAATATCCAACAGGTATCAGCAACAGAAACGAAAGCATGGGCAGGGCGATGCGAGAGATCAAATCCTTGTATCGTGTGTCCCCCATGGCAAAAGCGCTTTTGCCTGCTGAACCGAAGACTTGAGCCATCTTTCTCTCGTTTCAAACCCGGTTGGTATTTCTCATTCCCATGAGTGCAGGCTGGCGTAGTGCTATTTCTGCAGACCGAAGTCGAGAAATGCTTAGGAATGTGTAGCTTCCTGATCGCCTGCCTGCCAGGTTATATCTCCACATGATCCCATACAGGTGGGACGAAGCCCCCATGTTCGTTGAGCCATGCGAGCCACTTTTGTTGCCCAGGATCGTTACGCCTTAGGAAATCAAAATTGTCAAGGATGATAGGCTGTAAAACGGGTGCTTGAGGGATACCGTGGGGTGGGTAAGATCAGTCGGGCTGTCATACGTAGTTTCGTCCAATCTCAAGGAATGTTGCGAATTGAATGACACTTTGTTCGTATGCCGAATTTGCCTTCCCATGGGTAAAGATTCGCCAGCTCAACCAAGTTTGTATCGATGCCGATGCCACGCCAGATTCTCCGTCGCCGGGTAATGGCACTCCCTTTCAGGCAGGATCATCGGCCTGTGCGCAAATTGCTGGATATGCCCCGGCAGGTTGCCGTCCCGCGCTATCGAACGGGCGACTATGACGCGGTAGTCGTCGTCAAAGCCCACCAAGCCGCTGTCGAAGGTCCAGTGGCAGAGCTTGCACAGGGCCAGGCCATTGGCGGGGGTGTCGTCGTGGGACACGGCCCAGTCCTTGATGTGGGCGGCGTCGACCGCCGTGTGGCTGTCCGGGGAGATAATGCGGATGCCGCACAGGGCGCAGCGGTGGTCGTAAACCTTGACGATGACCCTGCGGAATGCCTGGTCGCGGACGGGTTTTTCCACGGGTTTTTCGTAGGGCGCCGGCGTTTCCTGGAGGAGTCTGTCGGCGTAGTTGAAGGCCGAAACTTGGGTATTGGCCAGATCAAGCAGGGGCTTTTCCAACATGGGGACGAAGCAGCGGCGAATCAGTCCCAGCCGAGCCGTTGCGCGGTTGATGGGGTTCTTCAGTTGCTCGAAAATTCTCTCATCCAACGATGCGAAAGCGTACCGCTCCCGCACATTCTTCCAGGAGGACGGCTCAGTGGCGGGCAGTGCCTTGCCGGGGACCGGGTGGAGCGTCCAGAACCCGTCCGTCTGCAGATAGAAGAAGGGCAGGTGGATGCTCGGGCGCAGGCGGTCGGGCAGGATGGCGTTCCAGTAGAGCAGGAACGCGTCGGCCAGGTCCTGGTCGGGCACAATCCGGTTTTCCGTCACCCCGCCTGCCTCCATGAGGTCCAGCACGGCCAGCAGCAGGAACGGCTTGTACGGCGCCCGGCCGAGAGTCTCGGCCGGCCAGGTGCTTCTGTTGGTATCCTGCCGGATGGACGGAAAGGTGAATGGTGGCTCAAGCATGGGGCTTTGTAGCGTCCAAGGGAGGAAATGTCAGTAGGAGAATACGCTAATTTTACTGCTTATATCCGGTTCGCGCGTTCTATCTTCCATCATCACTTTGTCCCGCAATGCCAAATTTTCACGTCGTCCTATTGTATTTCAACAACGAGTTCGCCTTCATCGTCATCCATGGGCAGCGAAAGCAGCGTCGAGGATGCCTCGGCTGGCAGTTCCTGGACGCTTCGGAGCTTGCGGCCGATGGCGCGGGTTCGGATCTTGGCCTTTTCGATGGTCTCCGATGCCTGATGAATGCGTTTCTGCACCGCGTCCAGAACCTCGCCGTACTTGGTCCATTCCGTCTTGACCGCGCCGAGCAGGGTCCAGACCTCGCTGGAGCGCTTCTGGATGGCCAGGGTGCGAAAGCCCATCTGCAGGCTGTTCAGGATTGACCACAGGGTGGTGGGGCCGGCGATGACGATGCGGCAGTCGCGCTGGATGCCCTCGGCCAGGCCGGGGCGGCGGATGACCTCGGCGAAGAGGCCCTCGATGGGCAGGAAGAGGATGCCGAAGTCCGTGCTGACGGGCGGGTTGACGTACTTGTCGCGGATGTCTTTGGCGCAGGCCTTGACCCTGATTTCGAGCTGCCTGCCGGCCGTCTCGATGCCTTCGGCGTCGGCGCGCTCCTGGGCGTCGAGGAGGCGCTGGTAGTCCTCCACCGGGAACTTGGCGTCGATGGGCAGCAGCACTGGGGCCTCGCCGTCCTGGCCGGGCAGCTTGACGGCGAATTCGACGCGCTCGGCGCCGTCGCGGGTGGAGGCGTTGCGCACGAACTGCTCGGCGCTCAGGACCTGCTCCAGCAAGGCCCCGAGCTGCACCTCGCCCCACGTGCCGCGCGTCTTGACGTTGGTCAGGACCTTCTTCAGGTCACCCACGCCCGTGGCCAGGGTCTGCATCTCGCCCAGGCCCTTGTGGACCTGTTCGAGGCGCTCGCTGACCTGCCGGAAGGACTCGCCGAGCCGCTTCTCCAGGGTGCCCTGGAGCTTTTCGTCGACGGTCTGGCGCATGTTTTCGAGCTGTTTGGCGTTGTCGTCCTGCAGCATCTTCAGTTTGGTCTCGACGGTGGAGCGGACGGTCTCCAGTTTGGCGGCATTGGTCTCCGAGAGCTGGTTCATGGCCGCGGCCATGGCGTCGAGCTGGGATTTCTGCGTCTTGCCGAGTTCGCCCATGGTCCTGGCCGTGGTTTCGGAGACGGCGGTCAGGGCCCTGACGATCTCCTCCCGCAGCTCCTTGGCGCTGCCCGAGGCCTGGACGCGCATGGCGTCGAGGCTCCCGGAGGTGGTTTTTGTCAGTTCGGACAGCTGCCCCGAGAAGGCGTCGAGCTGGACCTTCTCGGCCGCCGAGAGGTCCTTGAGGGTCGTGTTCATGGACTCGGAGATCTTCGTCAGCGTAGCCACGACTTCCTCCCGCAGGCTCTTGGCGTGGGCAGCGGATTCGAGTGTGACGGCGTCGAGCTTGTCGGAGGTTCCTTTGGCGGCCGCCGCGAACTGCGTGCCGAAGGCGTCCATCCGGATCATCTGCGCCTCGCCGACGCTCTTCATGTTCATGGTCACGGCTTCGGCGATGTCCTTCAGCGTCGAGACCACTTCGCCGCGCAAGGCCGTGGAGTTCTCGGCTGCCTGTTTATCGAGGAGGGCAAGCTGGTCCTGGTTGGATCTGGTGAAGTCGGAAAACTGTGCGGCCAATGCGTCGAACCGACGCCCCTGGGCGCAATGCGCATCGGCCATGCGCTGCAGCACGCCCCCCGCCAGTTCCCTGAAACTCTCGGCGACCTCCCGGCGCTGATCGCCCAGCATGCGACCGGACTCGATCCGTCCCTGGCCGATTTCGTCCTTGATGAGGCGGGCCGTCATTTCCATGGACTTTTCGAAGGCCTCGAGCCGTGCGCCCATGAGCAGGGCGCTGCGCGACATGCGGTACAGAACGACGAGGAGAAGAAGAATGGCTGCCGCGGACAGGGCGACGGGGCCGTACATGAGCAGTTCGTTCACGATCACCTCCACTGGTTCAAGGAGCCTTAGTGGACGGGGCTGACATTATCCAGCCGAAGTTCATGGGTAGTCCCGTGCTGCGGGGATCATCCGTTCCTGGAGACCGGCACTCCCGGGCGCGGCGATCATGCGCTGGATGGGGAATTTCGCGTCTGCCCCGCTGTGCGTCATCAGCGCTCCTCCTGTGGCGCTTTTCGAGGCGCTGCTCATGATTTCAAAATGCGGCAAAGAGGGGTACGGTCGTCCGCGAGGTCCGGGAACTGGGCGTTCTGTAAGGAGGTTGTTATGAGCCACGATCAGATCGCGATCACGGTCGTCATGATGGCAGTCATCGGCATGTTCATGTGGGGCAGGTGGCGGCACGACATGGTGGCGGTCGGGGCGTTGCTGGCCTGTGTCGTGCTCGGACTGGTCGCTCCTGGACAGGCTTTTGCCGGTTTCAGCCATCCCGCGGTGGTCACCGTGGCGTGCGTGCTGGTGCTCAGTCGCGGCCTGCAGCTTTCGGGAGCCGTCGACGTGCTGAGCAGGGCCGTGCTGCCGGATTCCGCCAGACCGACGGCGAGCATAGCGGCGCTGGCTGCCCTTGCCGCTGTCTTGTCGGCTTTCATGAACAATGTCGGTGCATTGGCCCTGCTGATGCCTGTCGCCATTCAGGTTGCGAGCCGTTTGGATCTCCCTCCGGGGAAGCTGCTGATGCCCCTGGCCTTCGGGTCGATCCTCGGTGGCACCATGACCCTGATCGGAACCCCGCCCAATCTGATCGTCTCGGGTTTCCGGGGCTCCCGGCCGGACATGGGCGCCTTCGGCATGTTCGATTTTTCCATGGTCGGCTTGCCGCTGACCGCCGTCGGCGTCGTCTTCATCGCCCTTGTCGGCTGGCGCCTGGTTCCGGCACGGAAGCAGGCCGGAACCGCCGGTTTCGAGACGAGTTCCTACATCACCGAGCTTCGCGTTCCGGAAAAGAGCGCCATCGAAGGCAAACAGGTCCGGGAAGTGACGCGGGTGCTGGCGGATCTCGATGCGCAGATGCTGGATCTCGTGCGCAACGACGTCTACGTGCGCTCACCCCGGCCCGGTAAAGTCCTGAGGGCTGGAGACATCCTCGTGCTTGAAGCGAACGTCGGCGTTCTGGCGGAGGTGCTGTCCCGGCTGGATCTCAAGCTGGAAGAAGACAAGCCGCCGGCTGGCAGCGACGGCGCCGACAAAGGCGATGGCGCCCGTCAGGAAGAGCGCGTCGGCGCCGGCATGGCAAAATCCTCAGGCCGCACCGGGCCCGAAGGCGACCAGGAAGAGGGAGGCGAGACGCCGCCAGAATCCATGCACGACACGGAGGCCGGGTTGGTTGAAATGGCAGTGTTGCCGGAATCGCGGATTGTCGGGAGTTCCGCAAGCGACCTGTTGCTGCGCAGCCGGTACGGCATCAATCTGCTTGCGGTCGCACGGCAGGACTCTTTCACGATTGCCAGGCTTCGTTCCCTCAGGTTCAAGCCCGGCGACGTGCTGCTCTTGCAGGGACGCAGGGACGTCTTGAACGAATTTGCATACAGTTCCGGCTGCGTCCCCCTGGCGCAACGCGACCTGAACAGGAGTTTCGAAAAACTTTCTTGAACATGGTCTATTTTCTTCATAATTCCAGGCTATTATCTCTTTATTTCCTGTAAGACCCCTTCCTTTCCCGTTTTTCCACGACACAACTTGCTGATTTTTTACCAAAAAGAATGATTTTTCTTGCACATGTAAGACCCTTATGATATGGCCGAGACATGGCGCACCTCCATAAGAAAATGAAAAACGGAAGACCCTACTTCTACATCCGTGAGATTGCCCGTGTGAACGGCAAGCCCAAGGTTGTGAATCAGGTCTACCTCGGCACGGTGGAAAAGATCCTCAGCCTGGTCACGGGGCAGAAGTCAGCGGACCTGAGTCGAATTCAGGTTCAGGAGTTCGGCGCGTTGTGGCTGGCAAACGAGATCGAGAAGATGGTC